>CAIMEK010000464.1 GCA_903839965.1 uncultured Acetobacteraceae bacterium
GTCATTCCCGGCCAGGTCATCACCGAGCGGCAATTGCTGCGGCATTCGCCCGAGTACCTGGCGGCCCGCCTGAAGGAGCAGTGCCTCAACCAGCAACTGCGCGCGCCCGACCTCGCCCGCCTGGTGCTCTGGCTGGCCGCCGATGATTCGCGGATGTGCACGGCGCAGAACTGGATTGTGGACGGCGGCTCGTTCTAGCACGGCATCGCCGGCCAGCTTCGCGCTGCCGCCGGAGCCGGCGTTTCGCCAACAGGCTCGCGGGCGGCGAAAACCGGCAGCATAGTGGCGCGTCATCCCGGGAGCCGCCCCATGCCGCAACTGCGCGAACTTGGCCTGTCCTGCGGCGTATTGCCGCCCGGGCCGCTCAACGCCATCACCGACGTGGCCGGGGTGCGCGTGGGGTTCGCCACCCTCATCCGCGACGAACCGTCGGTGGTGCGCACCGGCGTCACCGCCATCTGGCCCGGCGGCAACGACATCTGGACCGACCACGTGTTCGCCGGCGCGCATGCCTTCAACGGCAATGGCGAGATGACCGGGCTCGCCTGGATCGCCGAGCAGGGGCTGATCTCCGCGCCGCTCTGCATCACCAACACCTACTCGGTCGGGCTGGTGCGCGACGCCATCTGCGCGCTGGCGCTGCGCGACGGCGCGCCGCAGCCCTGGCACCTGCCGGTGGCGGCGGAAACCTACGACGGCTGGCTGTCCGACAGCGCCAGTTTCCCGGTGACGGTGGACCTCGCGCTCGCCGCGCTCGACGCCGCGCGGGGCGGCCCGGTGGCGCAGGGCAATGTGGGCGGCGGCACCGGCATGATCTGCCACGAGTTCAAAGGCGGCACCGGCACCGCCTCGCGGGTGGTGCGGGTGGACGAGACCGCCTACACGGTCGGCGCGCTGGTGCAGGCCAACTACGGCGCCCGCGAGCTGCTGCGCGTGGACGGCGTGGCGGTCGGGCGCGCGATCACGCTCGACGAGGTGCCCTCGCCGCGGCCGCGGCCGCCGGCCGAGGGCTCGAACATCGTGGTGCTCGCCACCGACGCGCCGCTGCTGCCGATTCAGTGCCAGCGCCTGGCGCGCCGGGCGACGACGGGGCTCGCCTGGGTCGGCGGCATCGGCGCCAATTCGAGCGGCGACATCTTCCTCGCCTTCGCCACCGGCAACCGGGTGCGCAGCGCCGAGGCGGTCAGCACGGTGCGAATGCTCGCGCCCAATGGCATGACCCCGCTGTTCCAGGCCGCCGCCGAGGCGACCGAGGAGGCGATCCTGAACGCGCTGTGCATGGCCGAGACGATGGTGGGCCAGCACGGCCGCGTGGCCACCGCCATTCCGCACGACCGTTTGGTCGAGCTGGTGCGGGGGCGGCCATGAGCTGGCGGCCGGCGAGCCGGATCGGCCTGGGCGGCGGGCCGCTCGGCAACCTTTATGCGCCGCTCTGCGATGCGATGGCCGAGGGCGCGCTGCAGGCCGCCTGGGACGGCGGCATCCGGCATTTCGACACCGCGCCTTATTACGGCTCCGGACTTGCAGAACAGCGGCTCGGCCGGTTTCTCGCCGGGCGTCCGCGCGACGGCTATACGCTCTCCACCAAGGTCGGCCGCGTGCTGGAGCCGGAGACCGACGGGCAAGGCGTCGATGCCACGTTTCCCGGCCGCCTGCCCTTCCTCCCACGCTTCGACTACAGCCATGACGGCGTAATGCGCTGCTTCGAGGACAGCCTGCGGCGGCTAGGGGTCGATCGCGTGGACCTGCTGCTGCTGCACGACATCGACAGCGGCACGCATGGCGCGATGCAGCGCGAACACATGGACCTGGCGATGCAGAGCGGGCTGCGCGCGATGCTGGCGCTGCGCGCGTCCGGCGCGGTGCGGGCCATCGGGTTGGGCGTGAACGCATGCGCCGTGTGCCTGCAGGCCTTGCCGCATGCCGACTGGGACTGCTTTCTGCTCGCCGGGCGTTACACGCTTCTGGAGCAGCCGGCGCTCGACGAACTGCTGCCGGCCTGCGCGCGACGCGGCGTCGGCGTGCTGGCCGCCGGGGTGTTCAACTCCGGCATCCTGGCCGCCGGCGCCGCGGCGGGCGGACGCTACGACTACCAGGCGGCGCCGCCCGACATCGTCGCCCGCGTGGGCAGGATCGAGGCGGTCTGCGCCCGCCATGGCGTAGAGCTGCCCGCCGCGGCGCTGCGCTTCCCGCTTGGCCACCCGGCGGTGCAGGCTATCGTCGTGGGCGCACGCAGCGCGGCGGAGGTCGCGGCCGATCTCGCCATGAGCGAGGCGCGCATTTCCGCGGCGTTCTGGGCCGAGCTGAAACGCGAAGGGTTGCTGGACACCCGGGCGCCGGTGCCGAGCGGTTGACGGCCAGCCGCGCCCGGCAGCGAACACCCCCGGGACGTCGCCCTCTCCGGTTGCCGAGCCGATGCCGGGGTGCGACCATGCGGCGGCACGCATCTCCGGGACCCAGGCTTTGACGAGCATTCCGGCTTCCACCCTATGTCCCTGCGGCAGCGGGCTGCGCGCCATCCGTTGCTGCAGCCTCGACTTCGGCGCCCGGCCGCCGGTCGAGGCGGCGCGCCACCTCGTCCCGCTGGTGGAACGCGCCATCGCCGCGCATCGGCAGGGCGCCACGCAAACCGCCGAGCGGCTTTGTCTCGATGTGCTGGAGCTTGCCCCCGACCGGCCCGGCGCCTTGTGGGTGCTGTATGAAATCCGCAAGGAACAGGGCCGGCAGCAGGCCGCCGAGGCGCTGCTCCGGCGCGTCGTCGCGCTCGATCCCAACGATCTGGCGGCCACCAACGAGTTGGCGCTGGGCCTGCTGAGCAGGTCCCAGCTCGCCGAGGCGGAAATCCACGCGCGCAACGCGGTGCGCATCGCCCCGGAGAACCCGCAGGCGCACAACCTGATGGGCATGATCCTCACCGAGGCAAACCGGCCGCAAACCGGCGAATACCACTACCGCCGCGTGCTCGAACTCAGCGGCCGGCGCGATCCGGTGCTGCTCGCCAACCTTGCGTGGAACCTGAAGAACCAGGGCCGCATGGAGGAGGCGCGCGCGCTCTACGAGGAATCGATAAAAGCGGCCCCGGACATCCGCCAGACCCTGCTCGGATATGCCCGCCTGGAGGAAGCCGACCGCAATTTCGCCGCGGCGGAGACGATCCTCGATCGAATGGCGGAGGCGTTTCCCAACGATGCCGGCATGCGCCTGACCCGTGCGGCCTTGCTGGGCCGGATGCGCAAATACGACGAGGCGCTGGCGGCGATCGATGCGGCCGCCGGCGGCAATGCCGGGCTGGGGCCGACCGAGTTGTTGGAAAAGGGCCGGCTGCTGGACCAGCTCGGCCGCTACGACGATGCCTGGGCCGCATGCACCGAAGCCAAGGGCCTGGGTCGCGAGGCGTCCGGACAGAGCTATCTGGATGCGGCCGCATTCCAGCAGATCGAGAGCCTGCGCCGCTTCTTCGTCGCCAGCCGGCTGAAGCTCCTGCCGCGCGCCGCGGTGCGGACGGACGTGCCGCAGCCGATCTTCATCCTGGGCTTTCCGCGCTCCGGCACGACGCTGGTGGAACAGACCCGGTCCGCGCATCCGAAGATTGCGGCGGGCGACGAACTGCCGCTGATCGACGAAATTACCGCGATCATGCCCCGCATGCTGGCCAGTCCGCTCGGCTATCCCGAGGCGCTGGCCGAACTCTGGATGGGCGACCAGCGCGAGGGGCTGGACAACCTGCGCGACTACTACCTGCAGAAGGTTCGCCAGATGGGCGTGCTGCGCGAAGGCGCGACCCGCTTCACCGACAAGATGCCGCTGAACGAGACGCATCTCGGGCTGATCGCATTGCTGTTCCCACAGGCGCCGCTGGTGCACGTGCTGCGCCATCCGCTCGACATCATGGTCTCGGCCTTCTCCAACGCCTTCACCCACGGCTTCTGCTGCGCGTCCGACCTGGCCAGCGCAGCGGTGCACTACGTGCGGGTGATGGACCTGGTGCAAAGCTACCGCGCCGAGATGGCGCTGCGCTACCTGCCGGTGCGCTACGAGGAAATCGTGGGCGACCAGGACGCCACCGTGCGCAACCTGTTGCGCTTCATCGGCGAGAAATTCAGCAGCTCCTGCCTCACCTTCCACGAAAACCGCCGCTATGCGCGCACCGCCAGCTACGCGCAGGTGACGGAGCCGCTGTACGACCGTTCCGTCGGCCGCTGGAAGCACTACCGGACGCATCTGGAGCCGGTGATCCCGATCCTCGCGCCGGTGATCGAGCGCCTGGGATACACGCTCGACTGATGGAAACGCCGGCGACAGACGCCAGGGCACTCGTACCGGACAGCGTGCCGGTGCCGCTGGCCGACACGATGCGCATTGCCGGCGAATACGAGCAGGCCGGTCGGCTGGTCGAGGCGAAGCGGCTGCTCGACTGCATCCTGACGGTCGCGCCAACCCACGGGGATGCCCTGCACATCGCCGGCATCGTGGCGTTCCGTCTGGGCGATCCGGCGGCCGCGCTCGATCTGATGGAACGCTCGCTGCGCCATGGCATCGATACGCCGTTCTACCTACGCAACATATGCGAGGTGTATCGCGCGCTGGGGCGGCTGGACGAGGCGCTCACGGCCGCCCGGCGCGCCACCGCGCTGGCTCCCTTCGATCCGCTGTGCCTGCACAACCTGGCGGTCATCCACCAGCACCGGGGGGAACTGGATGCGGTGTTGGACTGCGCCCAGCGCGCGCTGGCGATCGACCCGGGCCACGCCGGGGCGCATTTCATCCGCGCCGAAGCCTTGCTGCTTCGCGGCGACATGGCGCAAGGCTGGGAAGAATACGAATGGCGCTTCCGCATCGCCAATGCGGCGCCGATGATGCCGCGCGCCGACCGGCCGCAATGGGACGGCTCCGCGCTGCCCGGGCAACGGCTGCTGCTGGTCGCCGACCAGGGGTCCGGCGACATCATCCAGTTCGCCCGCTACCTCCCCTGGCTTGAGCAGCGTTGCAGCGAGATCGCCATCGCCTGCCCCGCCGAGGTGGCGCCGCTGCTGCGCCAGATCGCCCCGCGCGCGATGCTGTTCCAACGCTGGGAGGATTGCCCGGACCATGCGGTGCACGAGGCGCTCTCAGGCCTGCCGCGCCAGGCCGGCACGCGGCTCGACAGCATTCCCGCGCCGATCCCGTATCTCCGCGCCGATCCCGCGCGCGTGGCCGCATGGCAGCAGCGCCTGAACGGGCTGGTGCCCGCCGGCCTGCGGCGCATCGGCGTGATCTGGGCGGGCAGCCCGACGCATGCCAACGACCGCAACCGCACCGCGCTGCTGCGCGACTTCGCGCCGCTCGGCGACGTGCCCGGGGTGGCTTTGCTCGCCCTGCAAAAGGGACCGGAGACGGAACAGAGCGGCGGCTGGTACGGTCGTGCGCCGCTGATCAATCTCGGCGCCGAAATCCAGGATTACGGCGACACCATGGCGATCCTGCAGAATATCGAGCGCCTGGTTACTGTCGACACGTCGGCTGCCCACCTGGCCGGCGCGATGGGGCGCCCGGTGTGGATCATGCTGCCGCGCGCACCGGACTGGCGTTGGCTGCTCGAACGCGAGGACTCGCCCTGGTATCCGACCGTGCGGCTGTTCCGCCAGACCGCGGTGCGCCGGTGGGACGATGTCGCGCAGCGGATCGTGCGGGAATTGCGCTCTGCAACGGCGGAGACGGAACCCGCGGGCGAGTGAGGCACTGCAGCAACGACAGACCGGGCGGCTGGAGAAGGACATAGCTTTTCGAGGCAGGTTTGGATATGAGCGAAGCTGAATTGCTGTCAGATGTTACATGGCAGCGCGTACTGTTGCTGAATAGCATCGATACCCCGGCCCCAGGATCGTTGCGAGTCGACGGAGGAAGTGATGAGCCGAACGATTTCAGATACCTACACTTCCACCGTCAAGCTGACGAACACCGCCAATAACCCGGTGACGCTGACAAGCACGGCGAAACTTACCCCCTCCGCCGCCGCCGCCTACGCGCTTTACGGCGCGGGTGGCACGGGCAAGGCCTGGACCATCACCAATGCCGGCGTGATCAACGCCGGAACAAACGGTAACGGCATCCAGCTTGGTGCCGGCGGTGTCTATGTCGGGAGCTCCACAATAACCAACCAGGCCGGCGGCACCATCTCGGGTGCCTACGGCATTCGCATGTACAACACCGCCGCCAGCAGCATAACGAACCAAGCGGGCGCAAAGATTACGGCAACCAATAACCGAGCCGTATATTTCAATAACACTGGAACTCTTATCAACTCCGGCATCATCAGTGCCCCGGCCCTCAATAATCAACAAGGCGCCGTGTTGATGGAGAGCGGCGGCACGATCATCAACAATGTCGGGGGAACGATCTCCGGTGGCTTCGGCGTGATCTTGCTCGGTAGCGGAACAGTCACCAACGCCGGTACGATCGCAGCCGGTTCGACCAGCGCCTATGCCGTGGAACTTGGGTCCGGTGGCGGGAGCCGGCTGATCGTCGACCCGGGAGCGGCGTTCATCGGCAAAGTCTATGGCGGCAACGGAACGATGGAGCTTGCCTCCGCCGCCAGCGCCGGAAGCCTGACCGTCACCAACTTCACCAATTTCAACACGATCGCCTTCGATACCGGCGCGCAGTGGACGCTCACCGGCAGCACCAGCAATCTCACCGGCGCCATCACCGGCTTCACCCGGCACGACACGATCGACCTCAAGGGCTTTGTCGCCGTCAGCGAGACGTTTGCGAGCAACGCGCTGGTGCTGACCAATGCCAGCGCCGCCCATGCCACGCTGCACTTGCAGGGAAGTTTCGCCACCAGCGATTTCATCCTTGCCAGCGATGGCAGTGGCGGGACGTATGTCGAGGCGGCCTGCTTCGCCGCCGGCACGCGGATTGCCACGACACGCGGCAGAATCGCCGTCGAGTGCCTGCGCGAAGACGACACGGTGCGGCTGGCCGCCGGCAGCACCGCCCCGGTGCAGTGGCTCGGGCATCGCAGGGTCGATTGCGCGCGCCATCCCCGGCCGTGGGATGTGTGGCCGGTGCGGGTGCGGGCGCATGCGTTCGGCGCGAACCGGCCGGCGCGCGACCTGCTGCTCTCGCCCGACCACGCGGTGTTCACGGACGGCGTGCTGATCCCGGTGCGCTATCTGATCAACGGGGCCAGCGTGGTGCAGGAGCAGGTGGCGGAGGTCGGCTACTGGCATGTCGAACTGCCGTGCCATGCCGTGCTGCTGGCCGAGGGGCTGGCGTGCGAGAGCTACCTCGACACCGGCAACCGCGCCGCCTTCGAGAACGCCGGCGCGGCGACGGCGCTGCACGCCGATTTTGCTCCCCGGGGACAGGCGCTGGAGATCTGGCAGCGCGAGGCCTGCGCACCGCTGGTGATGTCCGGCCCGGCGCTGGTCGCGGCGCGCCGGCAGCTCATCGCACGGCTGCCGCTGCTCGGCCACGCGATCACCGACGCCCCGGACCTGCGGCTGGTCGTCGACGGCGCAGAGGTGGAGCCACAGCGCGACGGCAGGTGGCATTACCTGGCCTTGCCGGATGGCGTGACCGAACTGCGCCTGCTGTCGCGCACGGCGGCGCCGGCGGAGCTGGACCCGAACAGCGCGGACCGGCGTTTGCTGGGTGTGCCGGTGGCGGCCCTGGTGCTGGATGGGCAACGCATTGCGCTCGGCGATGCGCGGCTCGGGCCGGGCTGGCACGACGCGGAACCCGACCTGCGATGGACCGCCGGCTCCGCCGCCATCGACGTTCGCGGTCTCTCGGTGCTCGAACTGCTTTTGGCCGCGTCGGCGCTGCGCTATTGCGTGGCCGGCCGCACGCCGGAGCAGCCGCGGCAGGTCGCGTAGTCGACGCGACCATCGCCAACAGGCGACACGTCAGGCCACCTGGGCAAACTCGCTGCTTGCAAGTTGCGCGAGGATCGGCTCGGCGCCGCCGCGGATGTCGGCCCCGATGGCGACGCGGGCGGCCGCGCCATCGCCCTTGCGAAGGGCGCGGATCACCACGCCGTGGGGATGCTGCACCGGCTTCCATACCGAGCGCCGTCGACCATAGAAATGATTCAGGAACGGCCCACCTTGGGTCCATAGCATCTCGACGATGCGGAACAGCACGGGTTGGCCGGCCAGCGCCGACAGATGGAAATGAAACCGCTCGTTCAGCTCGAGCGCCCGGTCGAAGGCGCCCTCCGCCTCCGCGGCCAGGTGCGCCTCATGCAGCGCCTTCAGGGCATCGATGTCCGCGGCAGTGGCGAGCGTCGCGGCGCGTTCGGCGGCTACGCCTTCCAGGTTGATGCGCAGATCGCGGATTTCCGCGTAACGCTCGGCGCTGAGCATGGGAACCATGACCGTGCCGCGCGCATCCATACAGAGCGCCTGCTCCGACACCAGGCGCAACAGGGCCTCGCGCACCGGCGTCGTGCTGATGCCGAGTTCGAGGGAAATGCGCCGGTACTGCAGGCGCTCTCCCGGCTTGAGCCGGCCGCGCATGAGGAAGGAACGCACCTCCCCGTAGGCCTGCTGGCTGAGGCTGTCGCGCGCGAGCGGCGTGAAGCGGGCGACCGGCTCGGTGACGTCCGGATTGATCTGATCGGTCATTGACACCCTTCGTCACCGCTCGTTATAACACATTATAAATAACACGTAACGGGAGAAACGTCGATGTTCAAACCCTCGACCGTTCGCGCGTTCCACTCGCGTCCGTGTTCCCGCTGAAATGGCCAATTCGTCCGGGCTCGCCAATCTGACGGTTGCCGAGCGTATCGCCGCAGCGTTTGCGCGCCATGGCGTCACCGTCGCTTTCGGCCAGAGCATTCCGACCGCCTTTCACCTCGCCGCGCCGCGATTCGGTATCATGCAGGCCGGGTATCGCACGGAAAACGCCGGCGGCGCGATGGCCGACGGTTATGCGCGCATCAGCAACAAAGTCGGCGTGGTCACCGCCCAGAACGGTCCGGCCGCGACCTTGCTGGTGCCCCCGCTGGCCGAGGCGCTGAAGGTGTCGGTGCCGGTCGTCGCCCTGGTGCAGGAAGTTCCCCTGGGACAGGCCGATCGCAGCGCCTTCCAGGAAATCGACCACGTCAAGCTGTTCGACCCGGTTGCCACATGGGTGCGCCGGCTCGACCAGGCCGAGCGGGCGGACGATTACGTGGACATGGCCTTTGCCGCGGCCACCTCCGGGCGGCCGGGCCCGGCGGTGCTGCTGGTGCCGCAGGACGTGCTGTCCCTGCCCGCCCCGCTTGGCCGGGCGCGGCAGAATGCCTATGGCAGTTTCCCGCTCGATCCGGTCATCGCCGATCCGCGCCGCATCGAGCAAGCCGCCGACCTGCTCGCCGCGGCCCGCGCGCCGCTGATCGTGGCCGGTGGCGGCGTGCATCTTTCCAAGGCCGCCGCCGCGCTGGCGCGCCTGCAGGAGGATTGCAGCGTGCCGGTTGCCACCACGGTGATGGGCAAGGGTTCGGTCGCCGACACGCATCCGCTGTCGCTCGGCGTCATCGGCTACTTCATGGGCCCGGGCAGCCGCACCCACAAACTGCGCGACCTGGTGGAAGATGCCGACGTCATCCTGTTCGTCGGCAACCGCACCAACCAGAACGGCACCGATTCCTGGACGCTGTTTCCCGATCAAGCGCGCTACATCCACATCGACGTGGACGGGCTCGAGGTCGGCCGCAACTACGAGGCGCTGCGTGTTGTCGGCGATGCGCGGCTGACGCTGGAAGTGCTGCGCGAGGCGCTGCTGCGCCGCGACCTCTCGACCCGCCACAACGCCCGGCCGGCCATCGAGCGGCACATCGCCACCGAAGTCGCGGCCTGGCGCGCGCACGTCGCCGCCGTGGCCGCGGCCAACGACGCGCCGATCCGGCCGGAGCGGCTGATGGCGGACCTCGATCCGCTGCTCACGCCCGAAACGATCATGGTGGCGGATGCCAGCTACTCCACGATCTGGACCACCGGTTTCCTCACCGCGCGCGTGGCCGGCCAGCGCTTCCTGACGCCACGCGGCATGGCTGGCCTCGGGTGGGGGCTGCCGATGGCGATCGGCGCGCAACTCGCCATGCCGGATGCCCCGGTGGTCTGCTTCGCCGGCGACGGCGGCTTCGGCCATTGCTGGTCGACGCTCGAAATGCTGGTGCGCCACCGCCTGCCGATCACCATGGTGGTGCTGAACAACCAGATCCTCGGCAACCAGAAGCACGGCGAGATCGTTTCGTTCGGCGGCTACACCGACGCTTGCGAGTTCCAGCCGGTGGACCACGCGGCGATCGCGCGGGCCTGCGGCTGCGAGGGCCATCGCATCACTCACGCCGCCGAGTTCCTGCCCGCGCTGCGGGCGGCCATGGCGGCGCGCAAGCCGGTGCTGCTCGACGTCATGACCGATCCCGCCGCCTATCCGCCGATCACCTATTTCGGCAATACGCTGGAGTTACCGCATCCGCACTGAACGCAATCGCGCCGGGAGGCGCGGAAGGAGACAACGACAATGAATCAATTCAGCATCCTTCGCCGCCGTTTACTCACGCTTGCGTCTGGCGCACCGCTCGCCGCGCTGCTGCCGCGGGGAGCCGCCGCACAGGCCACCGGAGAGCCGATCCGCATCGGCCTGTCGGCCGCCATCACCGGCCAGTTCGCGCAGAACGGCTATTACATGCGCAACGGGGTCACGCTCGGGGTCAACGAAGTCAACGCCGCCGGCGGCGTCAACGGCCGGCCGCTCAAGCTGTACATCGAGGACGACCAGGGGCCGAACCCGACGGCGGCGGTGAACGCGATGAACAAGCTGGTGAACCAGGACGAGGTCATCGCCACCATCGGGCCGCACAACACGCCGGCGGTGCTGCCGGTGCTGCCGATGCTGGCCCAGTACCACGTGCCGGCGCTCACCGGCGCCTCCGGGCCGGTGGTCACCCAGCAGAACAACCCGTGGATCTTCCGCATCCGCCTGAACGACGAGATCGGCGCGGCGCTGCTGGTGGACTACATGCTCGACAAGCTCGGCTGCAAGAAGATCGGGCTGGCCTATGTCAGCACCTCGTTCGGCCAGGGCGGCATCAAGATGGTGCACGATGCGCTGGTGGCGCGCGGCGTGCAGCCGGCGCTGGAGCAGGCGCACCAGATCAGCGTCAAGGATTTCACCGCCAACCTGATGGCCTTCCAGCAGGCCCAGGTGGACGGCGTGATCGTGTGGTCCGACGACCAGCCCGCGGGGTTGTTCGTCAAGCAGGCCAAGACTCTGGGCATGACCTTCAAGGTCGCCGGCTCGACCGGGCTCAGCCAGCCCGCCTTCATCGCCCTGGCCAGCGATGCCGCCGAGGGCGTCATGTCGGTGACCGACTTCGCCCCCGACAATCCGAGCCCCGAAGCGAAATCGTGGATCGCCAAGTACACGGCCGCCTACAAGGAACCGCCGGAACTGTTCGCCTCTTCCTACTACGACGCGCTCTACATTTTGGTCGCCGCCATGCGCCGGGCGAGTGCGATGGACGGCCCCGCCATCCGCGAGGCGTTGACCAAGACCAGCGGCCTCGTCGGCGTCACCAACACCTACACCTGGACAGCGACGGGAGACATGGTGAAGCAGGGCTTCATCACCCGCAACGTGAACGGCAAGCCGGTGATCGCCTCCGTCATCAGCCGCTAGGCGCACGCCCCATGTTGCAAATGGCGTTGCAGATCGTCATGGCAGGTCTCGCCATGGGCGCCGTCTACGCCCTGGTGGCGCTTGGCTTCATCCTGATCTGGAACACCGTCTCGGTCGTCAACTTCGCGCAGGGCGACTTCGTCATGCTGGGTGCCTTCGTCGGCGTCGGCTGGGTGGTCAACTCACTGCACGCCTCGACAACGGTGCAGTTGCTGGCGATCGTCGCCCTCATGGCGTTGTTCGGGATCGCGGTGGCGGCGGGCCTCTACCACCCGCTGCGCCGTGCTCCGCAGCTCGTCGTCGTCACCGCGACCCTCGGGCTGTCGATGTTCCTGCAGAACGCGGTGGTGCTGGTGTGGGGGCCGGAGCCGTTGTTCTTCGCCGGCCCGCTCGGCAACGGCACGGTCATCCTGCTGGGCGCCAAAATTTACGCCCAGTACCTGCTGATCCTGGCAGCGCTGCTCGTGCTCATGCTGGTGCAGGAAGCGTTGTTCCGCGGCACCTCGATCGGCCGGGCCATGCGCGCCACCGCCCAGGATGCCGAGGCGGCGCGGCTGATGGGCATTCCGACGGCCTGGATGATCGCCGCGACATTCGCCTGGTCCTCCGTGCTGGCGGGCCTCGCCGGCTGGCTGGTGGCGCCGCTGTTCTACGTGTCGGCCGACATGGGGGTCACGCTTTCGCTGAAGGCTTTCGCGGCCACCATCCTGGGCGGCTTCGGCAGCGTGCCGGGCGCCCTGGTCGGCGGATTGCTGCTCGGTGTGATCGAATCCACCGGGTCGTTCTATGCCTCTTCCGAGTTTTCCGACGTGATCGTCTTCGGCGTGCTGATCGCCACGCTGCTGTTCCGCCCGCAGGGTATTTTCGGTGAACTCGCAGCCCTGGAGCGACCCTGATGCGCCGCCGCACGGTCGCCCTTCGCCTTTGCGTCGGTCTGCCCGCCGTCACGTTGGCTCTGGCGCTGGTGTTGCCGCGGGTGCTGGGCAACTACTACCTGCACATCGTCAACGTCACGCTGGTGAACGTGCTGCTGGCGCTCGGGCTCAACTTCATCGTCGGCTTCGGCGGGCAGATTTCGCTGGCCCAGGCTGCTTTCTTCGCCATCGGCGCCTACATTTTCGCGTTGCTGCAGATGGCGGGCGTGCCGACCATCGTGGCGGCGCTGGCCGGAGTGGCCGGCGCCGCCGCGGTCGGCTTCGCGCTCGGCGCGCCGACGCTGCGGCTGAAGGGGCACTATCTCGCGCTCGCCACGCTCGGGTTCGGCCTGATCGTGGTGGAATTGCTGACCGCGCTCAGCAGCATCACCGGGGGTGGCGACGGCCTCATCGGCGTCCCCGGCATAGGGCTCGCCGGACAAACCCGGCCGATGCTGTATGTGCTGCTGCCCGTCGTCGCGCTCGGCTACGGGTTATCGGAAGCGTTCGTGCACTCGCCGCTCGGCATGCGCGTGCGCGCGTTCCGCGACGATGCCATGGCGGCGCAGGCGGCGGGCATCGGCATCCGAGGGTTGAAGGTGATGCTGTTCGTGGTTTCCGCCAGCTATGCGGGCGTGGCCGGCGTGGCCTATGTGTGCCTGATGGGCTACATCGCGCCCAACGTATTCTCCTGGCAATCCACCTTCGCCTACCTCTCCATGATCATCGTCGGCGGGCTCGGCAGCAGCCTCGGCGCCGTCGTGGGCGCGATTCTCTACATCTTCGTCCCCGAATTGCTGCGCTTCCTGCAGGAAGCCTACTTCGCCATCTTCGGGCTCGCCGTCATTCTCATCGTGGTGCTGTCGCCGGACGGGCTGGTTGGCCTGGGGCGCCGGCTTTGGCGCCGGCTGACCCACCGGGCGGCGCAACGACCGGTGGCGGTACCATGACGGGCCTGCTGGTCGTCGACGGCCTGACCCAGCGGTTCGGCGGCCTGACCGCCCTGTCCGATGTGACGTTGCGCGTGGAGCCGGGCAGCATCCACGCGGTCATCGGGCCGAACGGATCGGGCAAGACCACGCTGTTCAACGTCATCAGCGGCATCTACCGGCCGAACGCCGGACAGGTGCACTTCAATGGCCGCGACATCACCGGCCTTGCGCCGGAACGCCTGGCCCGGCTCGGCCTGGGCCGCACCTTCCAGAACACGCGCGTCTTCAGCACCATGACCGTGCTGGAAAACGTGCTCGCGGTGCGCCACGCCACCCGCGCGCCGTGGCGCTTCGTTGCCGAAGAGGAAAACCGCGCCCGCGAGATCGTCGAGTTCGTCGGCCTGCGCGACGTCGCCTCCGACAACGCGGCGAGCCTGCCGCAAGGCCAGCGCCGCCTGTTGGAAATCGCCAAGGTGCTGGCGCTCGACCCGAAGCTCGTGCTGCTCGACGAACCGCATGGCGGATTGAGCCACTCCGAAACCGCACGCCTGGTCGAGCTGATTCGCGAAATCAGTCGTCAGGGCATCACCATTCTGCTGATCGAGCACGAGATGGACGTGGTGATGCAACTCGCCGAACGCATCACCGTGCTCAATTTCGGCAGCGTCCTCGGTGCCGGAACGCCGGCGGAAATCCGCGCCGACCCGGCGGTGGTGGAAGCCTATCTCGGCGCCGAAGGCAGCGCCCCGGCCGCGGCGGGCATGCCACAGCTTTCCGGCCGTCCGCTGCTGGAGATCGATCGCCTGTCGGTGCATTACGGCGACATCGAAGCGGTGCGCGACGTCAGCCTGTCGGTCGGCGAGGGCGAGATCGTCACGCTGCTCGGCAACAACGGCGCCGGCAAAAGCACGACGCTGAAGGCGGTCTGCGGCCTGACGCCGGCGATCACCGGAGACATCCGCTTCGACGGGCGTTCGATTCGCACCGTGCCCACCCAGCGGCTCAGCGCGCTCGGCATCGCCCTGGTCCCGGAGCGGCGCCGGTTGTTCAACGCGATGACAGTGCTCGAGAACCTGAAGGTGGGCGCCTACGGCCGCCCCACCCGCACCGTGGCGGAAACCATCGAGGAAGTGCTGCTGCTGTTTCCCGACCTGCGCCGGCTGTCGCGTACGCTGGCCTACGCCCTGAGCGGCGGCGAGCAGCAGATGCTGGCGATCGGCCGGGCGTTGATGAGCCGGCCGCGCCTGTTGTTGCTGGACGAGCCCTCGCTCGGCCTCGCGCCGCTGCTGGTCGAGCAGGTTTTTCTCAAGCTCGTCGAGATCACTGCGCGCGGCACGACGATTCTGCTGGTCGAGCAGAACGCCCGCATGGCGCTCGCCCTGGCGCACCGCGCCTACGTGCTGGGCTCCGGGCGGCTGGTGGCCGAGGGTCCGGCGGCCAGCCTCGCCCGCGACGAGCGCGTGCGCAGCGCCTATCTCGGCCTGGA
>CAIMEK010000465.1 GCA_903839965.1 uncultured Acetobacteraceae bacterium
CAGCAGCCATTGAACCCATTTCGACATCATTTGATGGCTGCTGCGCAGCCAAGAAAGCGAATGGGTTCCAAGGGCCTCACGGCCCTTGGTGGGGTGCGGGGCAAAGCCCCGCGCTAATCCGCCCGCCCGCCCGTCATCCCCGCGAACACCTGGCGGTCCTTGTTGTCGCGCATCAGCATGGTGAAGCCGGGGATGATGTCCAGGCCCAGGCCGCGCGGCAGGCCGGTTTCCGGGTCGGCCTCGATCTGCCCGTAGGCCGCGCCCGACACCTTCTCCCATTTGCCGGCGGGTTTCTTGACCTCGATATGCGCCACCGTCGCCTTGAGGACCAGCCGCACGATGGCCTCCTTGGGCTGGGACGGCTTGGTCAGCACCGGACAGCCGCCCATCATCTGCCAGCCGTTGGCCAGTGCCCAACGGGTCAGTTCATCCTTGTCCATGCGATCCTTCCCGTCCCGGCCGCGCCGAGTCGCTAACGCCGGGCCTTGCCCTTCTGGATCTCGCGCTCGATGGCGGCGCGCTCGCTGGAGCCCGCACGGCGAATGATTTCCCGCACGATCGCGGGAGTCACGCGATGCCGCTTCGCCAAGTAGATGACTTCCTCTTCGGCCTTGTCGACACCGCTCGGGATGGCAGTTTCGGCCTTCAACCGGATGTGTGTCACGCGCTGTGTCCCGTCCTTGGAGCCCCGCCCGGGCGAGGCTGTTCATGCCATGGCTGTAATCGGCCGCTCCGGCAGCGACGCCAATCGTCTACGATCGTCTTTCCGTAATGCCCTGGACGCGTGCTTATGCACCGGTCGGCATCGGATGAAGGCGACCGCCGTCACGCGCATCGGCGCATGATACGCGTTTTCGGCGGATTGTGCTCGTTATCCGCGAGAGCGATCGGCCGCGTCTGTCATGCGCCCCAGGCCGGGCGCGCCGCGAGCGCGTCATCGCTTCCGGCAGGCCCAGCGAAAACGCCCTAACTCATTGTTTGAGAGGGTGATTCACGCTTGCCGAGGTGGCCGCCGCAAGCGATTACCCGCTAGGCGATCCGGGCCAGCGCGGCGTCCAGGCGGGCGATTTCGGTGCGCGCAGCGGCCAGGCGGTCGCGGTTTTCCTCCACGACCTCCTCCTTGGCGCGAGCCACGAAGTCGGGGTTGGCGAGCTTGGCCTGCACCTTTTCCGCCTCGGCGACCGCCTTGCCGCGTTCCTTCTGCAGCCGGGCGCGTTCGGCGGCGAGGTCGATCAGCCCGGCCAGCGGGATCACCACGGTGGCCTCGTCCACCCCGGCCTGGGCGGCGCCGCGCGGCACCTCGCCCTGCAATGCCTCCAGCGAGGCGGCGCGCGCCAGCCGGCTGATCGCCTCGAACCAGCGCTGGCCGCGCTCCAGCGCGCCCGGGGCGGCGTCCTTCAGCAGCAGCGGCGCCTTCACCGAGGGCGGCACGTTCATTTCCGAGCGCACGGTGCGCACCTCGGTGATCAGCCGCACCACCCAGTCGAGCTCGGCCCGCGCCGCGGCCACGTCCGGCACCGCGAACGGCTCCGGCCAGGGGGCGCGGATCAGGCTGTTCGGGCCGCCGTAGCCGAAACGGTCCCACAGCTCCTCGGTGACGAACGGCATCGCCGGGTGCAGCAGGCGCAGCACGATGCCCAGCACATGCGCGGCGGTGCGCCGCACTTCCGCCGCCTCGGGGGTGCCGGTGGCGGCCAGCGCGGGCTTGGCGAACTCGACGAACCAGTCGCAGAACGTGTTCCAGGTGAAACGGTAGCAGGCGGCGGCGTACTCGTCGAAGCGGTACGCCTCCAGCGCGGCGGTCGCCTCCGCCACCGCCTGGGAGGCCGCATCCAGGATCCAGCGCGTCAGCGGCAACGTGGCCTGCGACGGGTCGAAATCCGGGTCGGGCACGACGGCGTTCATTTCGCAGAATCGCGCCGCGTTCCACAGCTTGGTGACGAAGCTGCGGTAGCTCTCGACCCGCGCCGGACCGAGCTTGACGTCGCGGCCGGGGCCGGTGAGGGCGCAAATGGTGAAGCGCAGCGCATCGGCGCCGAACCGGTCGATGAGCTCCAGCGGGTCGATCACGTTGCCCTTGGACTTGCTCATCTTGTGGCCGCGCTCGTCGCGCACCAGGCCGTGGATGCAGACGGTGC
>CAIMEK010000466.1 GCA_903839965.1 uncultured Acetobacteraceae bacterium
TCCCCGGCGTCAGTGACCTCACCGCTCAGGTCATCGTCTCCGAGATCGGCACCGACATGAGCCGCTTCCCGACCGCCGGCCACCTGATCTCCTGGGCCGGACTATGCCCCCGCAACGACGAAAGTGCCGGCAAGCGACGCTCTACCCGGCTGCGCAAGGGCGCGCCCTGGCTGAAGACCACTCTGGTGCAATGTGCCTGGGCCGCCAGCCGCAAGAAGCTCAGCTACCTGCAAGCCCAGTTCCAGCGCCTGCGTCACCGGCGCGGACCCAAGAAGGCGATCTGCGCCGCCGCCGCCTCCATCCTCACCGCCGTCTATCACATGCTCCGCGACGGCACCTTCTACCAGGACCTCGGCGCCGACCACCTCCGTCGCGCATCACCCGAGGATCAAGCAATCCGTCTCGCCAGACAGATCGCCAAGCTGGGCTTCACCTGCACTCTCGTCCCCGCTACAGCTGGCGAGGTTTCTGTTTAGATCTAAGTTTCAGTTGGTTGCGATGATGCCGACGCGGAGGGTCGAACTTCGGACCCACTGATTACCAGACGCAGGCAACCATCGGCACAACGTTGACCGGCGCCTCGGCGCCCGTGATGGCCTCGGCCAGCATCTTGCCCCACAGTTCCATTGCTCGCACCTGTTCGGGCCACCGGCTCGCGCGCTGATATACGCCCAGCACGCCACCACGCGTCGCGGATTGGCGGTGGTTCAGCACGGCGTCCGCCACCGTCTCCGACACGCCAGCCTCGCCCAGCGCGGTAGCGAATGAGCGGCGAAAGTCGTGCCAAGTCCAGCCGGTCAGGCCGGCCTTATCGGCCAGCACGTTTTTCACGTTCGTGAACACGTCCAGCGCTTTTCCCGATTGCGGCGCGCGAAACACCAGTCCGACCTTCGGCTTGCCTGCTTCCTCATGCCGCTGTCGCAGAATGCCGAGTGCGAGCGGATGCAGGTGCAGCCGGTGCGCGTCGCGGTTTTTGGTCATATGTCCCGGCTGGCGCCACTCAGCAGCGTCTAGGTCGATATGTGACCAATCCAAACGCGCTGCCTCGCCCCGGCGGCAGGGAATGGCAATCAGGAACCGTGCGTAGTCCCGCCAGACCGGCTCGGGGAGCCCTTCTGCGGCGCGCCAGAGACCCGCCATCTCGGCGGGCGTCAGGTAGTGAGCACGCGCCTGGGGTGCCTTGGGGCGGCGCGCACGGCCTATGAGCGCGCATGGGTTGACCTTGACGTGGCCGGCGTCCTGGCACCAGTCCATAAACCTGTTAAGCGCCCCGAAGCGCGCGCGGGCGTTGGCTCCGTCGCCCCCTTCCGCCGTCAGCCGTCGCACGCCGTCCGCGGTCAACTCGGCGGCGGGCGTGTTCTCGGCGTCGATCACCCGTAGCGCCAGTTTCACCTGGGCAAGTTCAATGGCGACGTAGGCTGGAGAGGGTAAGCCTGCACCGCGCATCTTCGGCCTGCGGGGCAACGCCTTTGCGTAGCTGTCCACAAGCCGCAGTAGCGTGTTGCTGCGCTGGCGCCGCTCCGCCTCTGCGCGAGCCTTTTTCTCGGCAGCCGGGTCGCCGCCCGCCGCCGCCTGCCCCTTGATCCGGTTTGCCTCGGCTCGGGCGTCCTTTGGCGAGTGCGTTTCAGGATTGCCCAGCGTTACTGTCCGGTTCGGCCACCTCTTGCCGGAGTGCGGGTCAATGCCACGAGGGCGATAGGCGTAGCTCCACACCATCGTGGTCTGGTTCACGATTAGCGCCAGCCCACGGCAATCCCTGTCGCGGAGGATGATACGCTGCCCTGCGGCACGACGGCGCCAAACCCCGTCAATCGTCGTCTTGGTGATTTCGGTCGGACCTTCGCTGATTGTGTGCACGTCCGTATCCCGTCCGGGTCGTCAGTCGCAGGGGCGATCTAACAGGACATTAACAGGACATTCGGTGCGGAGGCAAGCGCGGTCTTGCGGGATCGTGCGGATAACAGTTCCCTGCACCTTCCTAGGATTTCATGGCATCATTGGCTTTCTGCGGAACTGAGCGGAGGCGTGCGAAAGTTTCTACCTTGCGACTTTTAATCTTGGGGCCGTGGGTTCGAGTCCCACCGGGCTCACCAACAAAAACAATGTATTATCGGATAATGAAATTGAAATCGCAATGTAGATGCAGGTCTGCGGACTCAATGCGGACTCACCGCGAAGCGGCATCCTCCCGCTCTCCCTTTGCTGCGGTTGCCAGCCATTCCGCTGGGGAGGGGCGGCCCCCGCTAGAGCGGGTATTGTCTGACTGGAATCGGGAGCCTTGCGGCGCGGGGCTGATGTGTGATTCGTAGGTCTCCGGTTGATTGAGCCGGAGGGAGCGATGCTTTGGCGGCGCGGCAAGGCCTATTCGCAGGATTTGCGGGAGCGGGTGTTGGCGTCGGCCGACGAGGGTGAGCGCGTTGGTCGGATCGCCACGATGTTGCGGGTCAGCGTGTCCTATGTCTCGAAGGTGTTGAGCCGCCGGCAGCGGACGGGCGGAACGACGGCGTTGCCGCAACGCTGTCATGTGCCGCGCAAGCTATCGGGGCTGGGCGATGCGATCCGGGCGCGGGTGCTGACGTGCCCGGACGCGACGCTTGCGGACCTGCGCGGCTGGCTGGAGACGACGCATCAGGTGACGGCCAGCACCGGGCTTTTGTGCAAGACGCTGGCGCAGCTTGAGCTGACGTATAAAAAAAGTCGCTACATGCCGCCGAGCAGAGCCGGCCGGACGTCGCCAAAGCGCGCCATGAATGGCGCGACAAGCAGCCCGGCCTAACCCCGCGCAAGCTGGTCTTCATCGACGAGACCTGGATCAAGACCAACATGACCCGGGCCTATGGCCGGGCGCCGCGCGGTCAGCGCCTGGTCGCCGCCGTTCCGCATGGCCACTGGAAGACCTCCACCGTCGTCGCGGCACTGCGCTGCGATGGCATCTCGGCGACGGGCGTCTTCGATGGCGCGATCAACGGCGAGGCGTTCCTCGCCTTCGTCGAGCAGGTGCTCGTGCCGACACTCCGACCGGGAGATGTGGTAATCATGGACAATCTCGGCTCGCACAAGGTCGCTGACGTGCGGGAGGCGATCGCGGCCACCGGCGCCAGCCTGCTATTTCTGCCAGCCTACAGCCCCGATCTGAACCCGATCGAAATGGCCTTCGCA
>CAIMEK010000467.1 GCA_903839965.1 uncultured Acetobacteraceae bacterium
AGGAATGGGGTCAAGGGGCCTCGCGGCCCCTTGCGGGTCGAGGGCAGAGCCCTCGCCTTATCATGGCCTCAGCGCCACTCGCCATACGCTGATCCGCGCGGCCCCGTGCGTGCGCTCCGCCAAAAATTCGCCGGGCGGCTCGATGGGTTCGTCGCTGCCGCTCTCCACCACCGCCAGCGCAGCGGGCGCGATCCGGCCCACGCGATGCAGCGCCGCCAGCGCCGCGCCGACCAGGTCCCTGCCATAGGGCGGATCGAGGAAGATCAGCGAGAATGGCGCTCCCGGCGCCAGCCGGGTGGCGTCGCCGGCAACCACGCTCGCGCGGTCGCCGGCGCGGCATTTCTCGATATTCGTCCTGAGCGCGGCGAGCGCGGCACGGTCGCGTTCCATGAAGGTGGCGTGCGCGGCGCCGCGCGACAGGGCTTCCAGCCCGAGCGCCCCGGTGCCGGCGAACGCATCCAGCACGCGGGCCTGTTCCAGCATGGCGCGTCCGCCCCACGGGGCATGCAGCAGCATGTCGAACAGCGCCTGGCGCACCCGGTCGGCGGTGGGCCGCGTGCCCGTGCCGGGCGGCGCGACCAACGCCTGCCCCCGCCACGCGCCCGCGATGATTCTCACGGCGCCTTCTTGTCCGTCGGCAACTGCTCGCGCATCACTTTCGCCGTCACTTCCTCCACCGCCCCGCGTTCCAGTTGCCCAAGCTGGAACGGCCCGTAGCTCACCCGGATCAGCCGCGACACCACCAGCCCCAGATGCGCCATCACCTTGCGCACTTCGCGGTTGCGGCCTTCGCGCAGCCCCACCGTGAGCCAGCAATTGTCGCCCTTGCGGCTGTCCAGCCCGGCCTCGATCGGGCCGTAGCGCGCGCCGTCCACGGTGATCCCGCGCGCCAGGCCTTGCAGCGCCTTGGTGTCCACCGCGCCGAACACGCGCACCCGATAGCGCCTGATCCAGCCGGTCGCCGGCAATTCCAGCCGCCGCGCCAACGCGCCGTCGTTGGTCAGCAGCAGCAGCCCCTCGCTGTTGAGGTCGAGCCGGCCGATGCTGACCACGCGCGGCAAATGCGGCGGCAGTCGCTCGAACACGGTCGGCCGGCCCTGCGGGTCGTGATGCGTCGTCATCAGCCCGTCCGGCTTGTGGTAGCGCCACAGCCGCGTGCGCTCCGGCGCGTCCACCGGCTTGCCGTCCACCACGATCAGGTCGTCCTTGGCGACGAAGGTGGCCGGGTGGGTCACCGGCTCGTTGTTCAGCTTCACCCGCCCCTCGGCCACCATCCGCTCGGCGTCGCGCCGGCTGGCAACCCCCGCGCGGGCCAGCCACTTGGCAATCCGCTCCCCGGTCTCGCTCATCCGACAGCCGCCGCGATCAGGGCGTCGAAAATCCGCCGGTCGCCGGGCCCGATCAGGTACTCGGGGTGCCACTGCACGCCCAGGCAGAACCGGTGCCGCGGCGCCTCGATGCCCTCGATCACCCCATCCTCCGCCAGCGCATCCACCACCGCGTCCGGCCCGGCGCCGCGCACGGCTTGGTGGTGCGCCGAATTCACCTCCATCCGATCCACCCCGACGATGCGGTGCAGCAGCGTGCCCGCCACGATCTTCACCGCATGGCCCGGCTCATGCCGCGGGTTCGGCTGCTCGTGCGCCAACGCCCCCGGCACGCTCGCCGGGATGTGCTGGATCAACATGCCGCCAAGCGCCACCGCGAGCAGTTGCTCCCCGCCGCAAATGCCCAGCACCGGCATCTCCCGCGCCAACGCCCCGCGCACCAACGCCAGCTCGGTCGCGGTGCGGGTCTCCTTCAGCGTCACGCTGGCATGGCGGGTGGCGTCGCCATACAGCGCCGGGTCAACGTCGAACGCACCGCCGGTGACCACCAGCGCGTCGATCCGCGCCAACAAATCCTCCGCCAGTTCCGGCAGGTCGGGCAGCGCCACGGGCAGCCCCCCGGCCCCCGCGATGGCCTGGGCATAGTTGGTGCGCAGCGCATACCAGGGGTATTTCGAGTAGCCGCCGGGCTTCTCGACATCCAGCGTCACGCCGACCATGGGTTTGTTGTTCATGCGCCTTGCTAGCCCTGCGGGGCGGATGGGGGCAAGAAGGGCCGCATGACGCCAATGGAAATCGCCCTCGAAGAAGCCCGCCTCGCCGCCACCCGCGGCGAGGTGCCGGTGGGCGCCGTGGTGCTCGGCCCCGACGGCACCGTGCTGGCCCGCGCCTCCAACCGAACCGAGGAACGCGCCGATCCCACCGCGCACGCCGAACTGCTCGCGCTGCGCGCCGCCGCCGCCCAGCGCCACCAGCCCCGCCTGCCCGACTGCGACCTCGTCGTGACCCTGGAACCCTGCCCGCTCTGCGCCGCCGCGATATCGCTGTTCCGCATCCGCCGCGTCACCTTCGGCGCGTACGATCCCAAAGGCGGCGGCATCGAACACGGACCCCGCATGTTCGACGCGCCGGGGTGCCTGCACCGGCCCGAGGTGGTGGGGGGGGTGCGGGAACAGGAAGCCGCGGCACTGATGCGGGCGTTTTTTCAGGCGAAGCGATAAGGCCAGGGCTCCGCCGTCGCGCGAAGACGCGCGCCGGGCCTGGACCCGCCAAGGGCCGGGAGGCCCTTGGAACCCATTCGCTTTCTTTGGCTGCGCAGCAGCCATCAAATGCTATCGACTTGGGTTTAATGGCTGCTTCGCAGCCAAGAAAAAGGTGCGGGTTCCAAGGGCCTCCCGGCCCTTGGCGGGTCGAG
>CAIMEK010000468.1 GCA_903839965.1 uncultured Acetobacteraceae bacterium
CCTAACCTGGTGTCCGCCGCCGCGGTGGAGTCACGCGCATTTCCCGCTTTCGTCTACGATCCCGACGCCGGCGCGGACTGGGCCAGCCGGTTCTCGGTGGATGCCAACCCGCAGGCCGCCCGCGACTGGGCCGTGCACCCGCTCGATTGGGAAGATGCGGCGCACCAGCGGCAGGGCGAGACCGTCGCCTTCACCCTGGTCGACTTCCTGGCCTGCGACCCACGCGCCGCCGCGCATCTGGCCCGCGTCGTCCCCGGCGCCTGGAACGGCCAGGTGGTGCCGGTGACGGACTCGCTCGCCGAGGCCTCCCCCGATCCCGGCGGCCCGGTACCGGGGCTGATCATGGCCGACGCCCAGGGCGGGCTGCACAAGGTGCTGGTCGACGACGCGCTGCTGGGCGAGGCACGGCGCTGCCTCGGCCGCTGGCGCGCGCTGCAGGAACTCGGGGGAATCCGCAATTCCCACGCGGCGCGGGCGCTCGAGGCGGCCCGGCTGGCGTGGAGCCAGTCGGCGGCGCCGGCCGCCCCAACGCCCGCCGCCGAACCCGCGGCAGCGCCGGCCGTCGCGGACGATGCCCCCATCGAGGTGGAGCACCCCCCGGGCGAGCCCTATATCGAGACGGCGCGTTGCAGCAGTTGCAATGAATGCGTCCAGCTCAACGACCGGATGTTCGCCTATGACGCGAACCGCCAGGCCACCATCCGCGATCCCGCCGCCGGCACCTACCGCCAGTTGGTCGAGGCCGCGGAGAGTTGCCAGGTATCGGTGATCCACCCGGGCAAGCCGCGCGATGCGGGCGAGTCCGGGCTGGAAGAGCTCATGGTGCGGGCGGCGCCGTTCCTGTAGGGGCGACGCGCAGCCGTTTCAGTATCGCACGCACAAGTGATGCGGCCGGGCAACGTCGGTAACAACTGGCGGAGCAGGACAAACAACGTATGGGCGATTGACCCGTCGCGCCTATAACCAGCCCAGGTCATTTTTGGACAGGGGGCCAGTTAACGTGCAGTACTCATCGCGCCCGATTCTCACTGCTTTGTTACTGACCGGCACGCTGATGCTCGCAGCCTGCGGAACGCCCGGCGACAACCTGCCGCCGATTCCCAACGCCTTGAATGACGTCTATCGTCTGGGCGCCGGTGACCAGGTACGCATCATCACCTTCTCGGACGAGCAGCTCACCGGCGATTTCCGCGTCAACGACAGCGGCAACATCGCGCTGCCGCTGATCGGCCCGATCAAGGCGGAGGGTCTGACGACCAACCAGCTCGAGGGCTCGGTGGCGCAGGTGCTGAAGCAGAAGAACCTCTATCGCGACCCGTCGGTGGCGGTGGAAGTGATCTCCTATCGGCCGGTGTTCGTGCTTGGGGAGGTCAGCAAGCCCGGGCAGTTCCCCTACCAGCCCGGCATGTCGCTGATCACCTCGGTGGCGATTGCCGGCGGCTTCACCTATCGCGCGGTCGACGACATGGGGTCGATCGTGCGCACCGTGGACGGCAAGCCGGAGGAATTCCGTGCCACGCGGCAGACCCTGCTGCGGCCCGGCGACGTCGTCACCATCTACGAGCGCCACTTCTAACCGCGTCGAACAAGCCTGGGGGAACCGGGGCCGGGGGGCTGACGCCCTCCGGCCCCGAAGCGTACGGATCAGGCGCTGATATCCAGCGTCCCGCCATGCCCCGCCACGTTCGAGGTGTTGCCCGCCGACGCCTGGGTGTCCGGCGACGGCTGGGTGCTGGTGATGGAAATGATCCGGCCCGTGGAATCCGTCACGGTCGTGGTCGTCGAGCCGTCGGCGTTGGTGAGCGTGGTTGTCGTATTTCCGGCGGTGCCGGTGCCCGACGCGCCGGCACCGCCGCCGCCCTGGCTCGTGCCGACAACCGCGCCCTTCCCGCCGACCGTTCCGGAAACCGTGGAGAGGAAGTTCGTCCCCATCCCGACGCCCGAAATCGTACTCATCGCACCTTGTCCTGCTGTTGCGATCACGCTGCACCCGCAGGGGTTAACAAAGCGTCAAGCAGCGTGTTCAGAGATACTCCGGCCGGAAGCCCGCGCGACGGCTGACCACCTTGCCGGCGACCATGAACACGCCGTCGCCGGTATAGTGCAGCGTCTGCGGATGCTTCGGCGACGCGGCGACATGCGCCCGCACGACCTCGAAAATGAAGAAGTTGTATTTGTCGACCAGGCCATCGTCGGCCAGCCGGCACTCGAAGCTGGCGTGGCACTCGGCAATCAGCGGGGCGGCGACCACGCCGGCGGGAACCGCGTCGTCGGCAGGTTGATGACGCATTCCCCGCTGCCGCGGACAAGCTCAAAACTGTAATTGCTGGCGGCGATCACGCAGCCGAGCAGCGACGGCGTGAACTCCATCACCGTGTGCCAGCCCATCGTCATGATGTTGGTCTTGCCCCGCCAGGCCGAACTCACCAGCACGATCGGCCCCGGCTCCAGGTAGCGCCGGACGTTCGCCGTGGGAAAATCCAGCTTCGTCGGGCGCCTGGCCATGTCCGCGTTCCTCCCTGTTCACTCCGACACCGCACCGACCAGAGCACGCCCCCCGCGTCCTGATCGGGGTGGCGGGTCCAGGGCCTTCCTTACCGCAGCACGTAGCGCACCGGCTTGTTCAGCGTCGTCTGCGCCGGATCGCTCTCCAGCGGCGCGGCCGGCAGGCGGGCGTTGCGGAACATCGTGCGGGTGGCGTCGTCGAGTTCGTCGTAGCCGGAGCCGCGCAGCAGGGCGAAATCGATCAGCCGCCCGTCGCGCGCCACGGTCAGGCGCACCAGCACGGCACCCTGTTCGCCGCGGCGGCGGGAGTCCTCGGGGTAGTCGAGATGGGCGTCGATCCAGGCATCGAGGGCGCGCACCCAGGCCGAACTGGGGCCGGCCGGCGCGGCGGCGGGACCGGGCGCGGCGGGAGTGGGCGGTGGCGCGGCGGTGGCGACCACGGCGGCGGGCGGGCGCG
>CAIMEK010000469.1 GCA_903839965.1 uncultured Acetobacteraceae bacterium
AGAGGTGCAACTGGTGAGGTACGAGTAGAGGCCCTGGCGATGCGCCTGGATTGAGCGCAGCCCGGAGCGGGCGAAGCATTTCGGCTCCCTTCAACCGAGAGGAGCCGCCCGATGAGCCAGTCCATTCCTGCTCCTGCGATCAGCCCGCTGGGCCAACGTCTGATCGACGACATGAACATGCGCCGGTTCTCGCGAGAGACGCAGCGCAACTACATTCGGGACGCAGGGCGCTTTGCCACCTTTTCGGGGCGCTCGCCCGATACGTCGACGGCCGATGACCTGCTCCGGTTTCAGATCGAACAGCGCGCTACCGGCGTGCCGACGCCAACCATGAACAGCATTGTGTCGGCGTTGCGGTTTTTCTTCACACACACCCTCGACCGGCCCGACCTGGCACGCAGGCTGATCCGGGTGGCGCATCCGCGCAACCTGCCCGTGGTGCTGAGCCGGGATGAGGTCGCGCGACTGCTTAACGCGACCACCTGCCTCAAGCATCAGGCGGCCCTCTCGGTTGCCTACGGCGCTGGCCTGCGTGTGGCCGAGGTCGCGGCGCTCAAGGTCGGCGACGTCGACAGCGAACGCATGCTGATCCGGGTCGAGCTTGGCAAGGGTGGCCGCTATCGCAATGCCATGCTGCCAGCAGATCTGCTGACCTTGCTACGCGAGTGGTGGAAGGTGGGGCACCAACTGGGCGTGATGCATCGCGACGGTTGGCTGTTTCCGGGACAGCACGCCATGAAGCCGATCAGCACCCGGCAGCTGCATCGCATTGTCGTCGAGGCAGCACAGGCCGCGGAGATCACCAAGCGGGTCGGCCCGCACACGCTCCGCCACAGCTTCGCGGCTATCGCCGGTTTCTTGCCACGCCACGGCAGGAACATTTCGAGATCGACGACGCGCGCGTCGCCGAGGATGCCCGCTTCGACGGCCTGCACGTGCTGCGTACCAACAGCCGGCTTCCATGCCGTCTGTTGCGCTCGCGTACCGGGAACTTTGGCGGGTGGAGGCGATCTTCAGGTCAGCAAAGTCCATTCTCGAAACCAGGCCGATTTTCCATCAGTCCGACGCGGCGATCGCCGGGCAGCTGTTCTGCTCGTTCTTCGCGCTGTTGCTGCGCAAGGAACTCGACGAGCGGCTGACCGCCGCCGGCGTCACTACGGAATGGGGCGATAGCGTCCGCGACCTCGACCGCGTCGGGGAACTCACCGTCGAACAGGGCCGAAGCGCTTCGTGTTGCGGGCGCAGGCACCGGGGTGCGCCGGTGCCGTGTTCAAGGCGATGGGAGTCGCGTTGCCCGCGCTGGTGCGCCAAGGGCCGACCAGCACGCCGCCGCCGACTGCGGCAGCGCCAACACCGCCCCGCCGCTGCGGAGGCCCGCGGCGGGCTGTCACGGCATCCTGAATTTTCCGGATTCGCGTTATATGTCGAACCGTTCATAGAAGGCACTGTCCAACTTGAGCCAGGGTCGCTCTTTCGATAACCCGGGGTCCGCGGCTGATACATCGGCGGTGGCCTGTTGGCGCGTCGCTCTGATAAACCCGAATTGCGGAGGAATTCGGGTTTGGCTTTGTTTGGCGCGCAGCCTCCACGCCAACCCTGCGCGCGCGGAAACCCAAGTTCCTTCTGCATCCGGGTTTACAACCGATTGGGTTGACGCTCCATCGGTCGTTGTGACCATCTCAGGCGTGCTGCACCGGCGCGGATCTCCTCCTGCCCGTGCTGGGGTATCATCCAGGCCGTGTGGAGTCGGTAAGAAACGATTGATCTGGATCAATGCAAGGAAATTGGCAGCTTTTTACATAAACTTAGATAATATTTGGAAGGAATGAGTCAATGGAATCTATTGGCGCTGAACCCGCGATTTCTCAGGCGCTCGAGGATTATCGGAAAGCCATGGTCACCGCCAACAACGAGCAACTTGCAGCGCTATGTTTTGATGAACTTACCTATGGCCACGTCACCGACCTGCTCCAAACAAAGGCTGAGTTTCTTGCCGATGTAGCCAGCGGAAGAATCAAATGGAAATCGCTCAGCTTCGAGAACGCGACCCATCGCAGCGTTGGCGATAGCGCCGTGTCCCGTTTCATCTACATCGCCGAGAACGAAAGCGGAGGCGAAGCCCACTCGTCTCGGTTCTGGGTGATTGTGTTCTGGCACAAGCAGGACGGACAGTGGAAAATGCTGGCGCGGCAGGCGTTCAAGAACCGACAGGCCGCCTGATCGCGGGTGAAATGCACGCGACAAGGAATTTAGCTTTTGCTCCAGATTCTGTTGACCCACACCCCCGCGGCGCGACGGAAATATTTCTCCGCCGGCGACCTTGCCAGACTCCAGGCCTCGGCGGAGGTTAGGTTCCACGCTGGCGAGAACCCTCTTGGCCCGCTGGAACTGCTCGAAGTCGCGCGCGATGTCGACGTGATGATCACCGACAGGCCGGTCGCCGGATCGGCAAAGGTGTTCGACGGTCTGCCGAATCTCAAGGTGTTCTTTCGTTGTGCGGTCGATATCCGAAATATCGACCTTCAGGCAGCCGCCGCCGCAGGTGTGCTGGTGGTCCGCACCAGCCGCCCCGGCTTTATCCAACCCGTCGCCGAGCTCGCCATGGGGCAGCTGATCGACCTGTCGCGCGGCATCTCCCGCGCGACCGCCGAATACCGGGCCGGCAGGGTGCCACAGGCCCGCATGGGCCGCGAATTGTCGGGCAGCACCCTGGGGATCATCGGCTATGGCGCCATCGGGCGCCGACTCGCGCCACTCGCGGCGGCCTTCGGCATGCAGGTGCTGGTCGCCGATCCTTATGCGACGCTCGAAGACCGCCGTTTCAGCCAAACGACGATGCACGACCTGGTCGAGCGTTCCGACTATGTGGTGTGCTTGGCGATCGCAACGGATGCGACGGAAAATCTCATCGACGCCGAGGTTCTCGGACGAATGCGGCCGAGTGCCTTTTTCCTCAACCTGTCGCGCGGGAGCCTCGTCAACGACGACGCCCTGATCGCCGCGCTCACCGAGGGACGAATTGCCGGCGCCGCGGTCGATGTCGGCCGCGGACCGGACTACCTGCCCACGCCCGGGGTCGCCCGCCTGTCCAACGTCATTGCAACGCCGCATGTTGGCGGCCTGACCCCGCAGGCTCTCGAGCGTCAGGCGCTCGACATGCTTCAGCAGGTTGAATCGCTGGTCCGGGGAGAGGTGCCGGCGGGTGCCGTCAACGCAGAGCATTGGACGCGGCGGGGCCGGCAATGATTGCCGACAGGGGCGCAGGATAAATCATTTGTAATCTGTTTCGAACGGCCGTTATGCTCCGAACGGAGCGTCCCGCCCCCAGCGATCTGCCTGATGTTCAGGCTGTGCGGTCACTGACGCGGCGGAGCAACGTTGTTGATGGGAAAAATCATGTCCAACATCGCCCGCGACGGAGCAGGATCAACTGCATCGCAAGTTTCGGGTTCGCATGCTTCCCGCCAGCGCTATTTGATGCTGGGCTTGATGCTTGTTGCCACAACCATCAATTACATCGACCGCGTGAATTTGTCCGTAGTGGCACCGTTCGTGTCCAAGGATCTCCATCTCGACAAGGTCGACCTCGGCTATATCTTCGCAGCTTTTTCCTGGGCGTATGCCATCTGCCTCATGCCCGGCGGTGCGTTGACCGACCGCCTGGGATCACGCGCGATCTATACCTTGTCGCTTCTGGTGTGGTCAGCGGCCACGGTTATGCAGGGATTCGCTCGTGGTACGATGGGGTTGCTGACGGCCCGTCTTGTCATTGGTGGGGCTGAAACCCCGGCCTTCCCCGCAGCAACACGCTCCGTCGCCATGTGGTTCCCCGACCGCGAACGGGGGACCGCCGTCAGCGTCTTCGTGATGGGCCAGTACATCGGCAGCGCCCTGTTCGCCGGCGCCCTGGTGTGGATGGCATCCGAATTCGGTTGGCAGATGGTCTTCTTCGTGACCGGCGCCATCGGCATTGTGTTCGCCTTCATCTGGGCCAGGATCTACCGAGACCCCGCCCAGAGCAAAGCGAATGCCGCTGAACTAGCCTATATCGAGAGCGGCGGCGGGCTCAACAAGGCAAAGGAAAAGGCGCCCTTCGAGTGGTCAGCCTTCTGGCAGATTGTCAGGACGCGGCAAATCATCGCCCTCTGTTGCGGAAAATTTTTCAATAACGTCAGCATGTCATTCTTCCTGACCTGGTTCCCAACCTACCTCGTCGACCAGCGCCACATGACCATCATGAAGATGGGCATTTTCCAGGCTATGCCGTTCATCGGCGCCACGGTGGGCATTCTGATGGCCGGCGCTTTCGCGGACTGGATGATCCGGACCGGCTACGCGGTGTCGGTGGCCCGCAAGGTTCCGCTCGTGGTGGGCTGCGGCCTTGGCATGACAATCGTGGTGGCGAACTGGGCGGCTTCCGATGTGGTCGTAATTGCCGCCCTGACCGGCGCGTTTTTCGCGCAAGGCATCGCATCCCAGTCCTGGGCGGCATTGTCGGAATGCGCTCCGGAAGGCAACATCGCACTCAGCGCGAGCATCACGAGCTTTGCCGCCAATCTGTCCCCGGTCGTGGCGCCGGTTATTATCGGCTACATCGTCCAGTCGACCGGCAGCTTCGAGTGGGCCATATACTTCGTCGGCTTCATGGCGCTGTGCGGCACGCTCTCCTACTCGCTGGGACTGGGCAAGCTGACGCGCATTGTGCTGGCACCCAAACAGGCGACCGTTTTGGCCCCGGGTTAGCCCGGGATACCGACCCTACACGCCGTCCCCCAACGCCCCCAGGAAGCGTACCAGCAGCCCGCCGATGACATCGAGGTTGTAGCCGCCCTCCTGCACCACCGCCACCGGCACGCCGAGCCCGCGCACCGCCTCGCCGGCGCGGGCGAACCCGTCCGCGGACACCGCCAGGAAGCTCAGCGGCTCGTCGATGCTGGCATCGAAGCCGAGGCTCACCACCAGCGCGTCCACCCCGGCGCGGCGGATGGCGCCGATGCCCGCGCCGACCGCCCGCAGCCAGCCCGCGTCGCCGGTGCCCTGGGCCAGCGGCAGGTTCAGGTTCCATCCGGCGCCCGCGCCGGCGCCGCGCTCACCGGGATGGCCGACATACCAGGGGTAGTAGCTGTTCGGATCGCCGTGCACGGATACGAACAACACGTCGTCGCGGGTCCAGAAAATGCCCTGGGTGCCGTTGCCGTGATGCGCGTCGAGGTCGAGCACGCCCACCCGCGCCGCGCCGCGCGTGCGCAGTCGTTCGGCGGCCAGCGCGGTGTTGTTGAGGTAGCAGTGCCCGCCGGCGCGCGCGGGGTAGGCGTGGTGCCCGGGCGGCCGCGCCAGCGCGTAGGCGTGTCTCCCCACGGCCGCTTCGTCGGCCGCCGCCAGCGCGCCGGCCGCGGCGGCTTGCGCAGCCGGCCAGGTTTCGGCGGCGACCGGGCAGGAGGTGTCGGCGGTGTACCAGCCGAGCTTGCCGATGACGGTGGCCGAGCGGCGCGCGCCATTGGCCAACATTTCCGGCGCAGGGTGGATGTTCGCCACCAGTTCCGGTCCCTGCCAGTCCATCGCCGCCCATTCCGCCGGCCCGTCGCGCAGGAAATCGAGGTAGTCGGCCGGATGCACGGCGAGCAGCGCGGCGCGGTCGGCCGGCGGCGGGGCGACGATCTCCAGCCCCAGCTCGCGGCATCCCGCGAGCAGCACCTCGGCCCGCGCCGGAACCTCGAAATTGCGCTTCACCACGCCGCGCTGCAGGAAGAATTGCGGGTCGTGCGCGGCCTGCACCAGATTCCAGAAAGCCTTCATCGCCACCTCCGCCCGGCTTTGTAGGCCTCCCGTTCCGCCCGGACCACCGCCGCGACGGAATTGGTGCCGGCCCCCCATGGCGGGGGCGCGCCGGCTTGGGCTATTGAGCGCGCATGACCGCTCCGGACCCCCGCGCCAATCCTCACCTGGTCGGCCACGCCGCCGCCGAGGCGGCGTTGGCCGAGGCGATGCACGGCGGCCGGCTGCACCATGCCTGGCTGATCACCGGCGCGCCCGGCATTGGCAAGACGACGCTCGCCTTCCGCTTCGCCCGTCGCCTGCTGGCCGGCGGGGCCGGGGAGGGGCTGTTCCTGGCCGAGGACCATCCGGTGTTCAAACGGGTGGCCGCCGGCACTCATGCCGACCTGCTGACCATCGGGCGCGTGTGGGATGAGAAGAAGAAACGCATGCAGGGCGAGATCGTGGTCGTTACCGCCCGGCTGATTCCCGATTTCCTCCACCTCACGCCGGCCGAGGGCGGCTGGCGCGTGGTGGTGGTGGACGGCGCCGAGGACCTGAACACCAATGCCGCCAACGCCGTGCTGAAGGCGCTGGAGGAGCCGCCGCCGCGCGCGCTGCTGCTGATGGTGTCGGCCGCGCCCGGGCGGCTGCTGCCCACGATCCGCAGCCGCTGCCGCCAGCTCCGCCTGTCCAGCCTGACCACGGATGAAGTGGCGGGGCTGCTCGACCGCTACCGGCCCGGCAGCAAGCCCGCCGAGCGCGACCGCCTGGCCGCCATGGCCGAGGGCTCGCCCGGGCGCGCCCTGGCGCTGGCCGAGGGCAACGGCGTCGGCCTGGCCGACCTGGTCGCCGACGTGCTGGAGAACCTGCCCGCGCTCAGCGTCGGCCGGGCGCACGAGGTGGCGGACAAGGTGGGGCGCGACGAAGCCGCGTTCACCACCTTCATGGGCATGCTGCGCACCGCGCTGGCGGCGGCGGTGCGCGCCGATGCCCGCAGCAACGAGCCCGGCCTGATCGGCGCCGCGCCCCTTGCCGCCCGGGTCGACGTGTGGCAGGGGCTGTGCCGCCTGCAGGACGAGACCGAAGCGTTCCACCTCGATCGCCGCCAAGCCATCGTGAACGGCCTTGGCCTGCTGGCCGGCATCGCCCCGAGAGTATCATGAAACCAAAATACTACATCACCTCCCCGATCTACTATGTGAACGACGTGCCGCATATCGGGCACGCCTACACCTCGCTCGCCTGCGACGTGCTGGCGCGCTGGAAGCGGCTGGACGGGTTCGACGTTTTCTTCCTGACCGGCACCGACGAGCACGGGCAGAAGGTGGAAAAGGCCGCGGCGCTCGCCGGCCTCGACCCGCAAGCCTTCACCGACCGGGTCAGCCCGGCCTTCCTCGAAATGGCCCGCATCATGGGCATTTCGCACGACGACTTCATTCGCACCACCGAGCAGCGGCACAAGATCGCCACCACCCGGCTGTGGCACCGTCTGGAAGACGCCGGCGAGATCTACCTGGGCGGCTACGAGGGCTGGTACGCGGTCCGCGACGAAGCGTTCTATGACGAGTCCGAGCTGACCATCGGCCCGGACGGCACGCGAATCGGCCCGTCCGGCGCGCCGGTGGAGTGGGTGGTCGAGCCGAGCTGGTTCTTCCGCCTTTCGGCCTGGCAGGACCGGCTGCTGGAATTCTACGAAAAGAACCCCGATTTCATCGCTCCCGTCAGCCGGCGCAACGAGGTGCTGAGCTTCGTGCGCGGCGGTCTGAAGGACCTGTCGATCAGCCGCACCAGCTTCAAGTGGGGCATCCCGGTCCCCGGCCAGCCCGCGCACGTGATGTACGTGTGGGTGGATGCGCTGTTCAACTACGTCAGCGCCACCGGCTGGCCCGACCCCGACGCGCCGCGCGCCAATTTCTGGCCGGCCGACCTGCACATGGTGGGCAAGGACATCCTGCGCTTCCACGCGGTCTACTGGCCGGCACTGTTGATGGCCGCCGGGCTGGAGCCGCCGCACCGCGTGTTCGCCCATGGCTGGTGGACCATCGAGGGCGAGAAGATGAGCAAGTCGCTGGGCAACGTGATCGCGCCCGCCGACCTGGTCGGCGCCTTCGGGCTGGACCCGGTGCGCTATTTCCTGCTGCGCGAGGTGCCGTTCGGCAACGACGGCGATTTCAGCCGCCGCGCCGTGGTGTCGCGAATGAACGGCGAGCTGGCCAACGACCTCGGCAACCTGGCGCAGCGCTCGCTGAGCCTGGTGGCGCGCAACACCGGCGGCCGACTGCCGCCGCGCGGCGCGCCGACCGAGGAGGACCTGACCATGTTGGCAGCCGCCGAGGCGCTGCCGGGCCTGTTGCGCGGCCTGTTCGACCGCCAGGCCTTCCACGAGGCGCTGGAGGAGGTGTGGAAGGTGGTGCGGGCCGCCAACGGCTACGTCGACCACCAGGCGCCCTGGGCGTTGCGCAAGACCGATCCGGTGCGCATGGCGGCGGTGCTGCGCGTGCTGGCCGACGTGTTGCGCTCGGTGGCCACCGTGCTGCAACCCGTGATGCCCGACAGCATGGGCAAGATGCTCGACCAGCTCGGGGTGCCGGAGGAGGCGCGCGACATCGCCGCGCTGGCGCGTCCGCTGCCGGCCGGCATTCCGCTGCCGCCGCCACAGGGGATTTTCCCACGGCACAACGATGAACCAGCATCGTAATACGATGCTGGTCGATTCGCATTGCCACCTCGACTTCTACGACCCCGACGAGATCCCGGGGGTACTGGAGCGGGCCGCCGCGGCGGGGGTGGGGGAAATGGTCACCATCGGCACCCGCCTGACCCGCGCGGCGGTGCTTTTCGCCCTCGCCGAGGCGCATCCGAATGTCTGGTGCACGCTCGGCATTCATCCGCATAACGCCGCGGAAAACCCGGTTCCTGAAGTAAATGCGATCGTGGAGATGGCGGCGCATCCGCGCTGCATCGGCATCGGCGAATCGGGGCTGGACTACCACTACGACAAGTCGCCTCGCGACGTGCAGCGCGACAATTTCCGCGTCCACGTGCGCGCGGCGGCCGCCGCCGGCCTGCCGCTGGCCATCCACGCGCGCGAGGCCGACGCGGACATCATCACTATCCTTCAGGAAGAATGGAATAACGGCCCAAAGTTCAGCTTCCTCCTGCACTGTTTCAGCTCCGGCCGAGGCCTGGCCGAAGCCGCGTTGGCGCTCGGGGGTTATGTCAGCTTCTCCGGCATCCTGACCTTTCCGAAATCCCATGAACTGAGGGCGATCGCACGCGACATTCCCCTCGATCGGCTGCTCGTGGAGACCGATTCGCCCTACCTGGCGCCGGTGCCGCACCGCGGGCGGCGCAACGAGCCGGCCTGGGTGGCCGAGGTCGCCCGCGTGCTGGCCGAGGTGAAGGGGCTGCCCGCCCCCGATTTGGCGGAGCAGACCACGGCGAACTTTCGTCGCCTGTTCGCGAAAACCGCCTGATGCGGATCACCGCGATCCTGCTCGGCACCGGCGGGTCCGCCGGGGTGCCGCATATCGGCGGGCCGGACGGCCGCGGCGACTGGGGCGTCTGCGACCCGGCCGAGCCGCGCAACCGGCGCAGCCGCAGCAGCATCGTGCTGCAATGCGACGGCGTGAACCTGCTGGTGGACACCTCGCCGGACATGCGCGCGCAGTTGCTGGACTGCGCGGTGACGCATATCGACGCGGTGCTGTTCACCCACGCGCATGCCGACCACGTACTCGGGCTGGACGACGTGCGCATCCTCAACCGCATCGCCGGGCGGCCGCTGGACGCTTTCAGCACCGCGACCACGCTGGACGAGATCCGCGTGCGCTTCGGCTACGCCTTCCGCCCCTGGCAGCCGCCCGGCTTCTACCGACCCGTGATGGTGCCGCGGGTGATCGTGCCGGGGGAGGTAATCGAGGTCGGCGGGCTCAGCGTGACCACCTTCGACCAGGACCACGGCTACACGCGCTCGCTCGGCCTGCGGGCCGGCCCGCTGGCCTATTCGACCGACGCGGTGGCGCTCGACGACACCGCTTTCGCCGTGCTGGACGGGGTGGATACCTGGGTGGTGGGGTGCTTTCAGCGCCGCGAGCACCGCACCCATGCCTGGCTCGACCGGGTACTGGAGTGGATCGCCCGGGTGCGGCCGCGCCGCGCGGTGCTGACCCATATGGGCAACGACATGGACTGGGGCTGGCTGGCCGCCCACCTGCCGGCGGGCGTGGAGGCGGCCTACGACGGCATGGTCATCGAGGCGCCGCCGCCAGCCGCCACAGCCGCTCGGTAAGCCGGTACGCCAGCAGCAGCGACGGCACCGGCAGGCACTCGAAGCGCGAGTGGAAGTTCAGGCCGCCGGTGAAATAGTTCGGCGTCGGAATGCCGCGCAGCGACAGCACCGACCCGTCGGTGCCGCCGCGCAGCGGCATGACGTTCGGTGCGATGCCCAGCTCCGCGAAGCCGCGTTCCAGCAGGTCCAGGCAGCGCCGGTCGTTGCCGAGGCTGCTGGCGATGTTGGAATAGCTGTCCTCGATGCTGCATTCGAGCGTGGCCTTCGGATGGGCCGCCCGCACCGCCGCGACGGCCTGGTGCACCATCGCCTTGCGCCGCGCCAGGCCGGCGGGGTCGAAGTCGCGCAGCGACAGCTTCACCGTGGCTTTCGCCGCGTTGGAGGTGACGGCGGTGACGTAGCAGTAGCCTTCATGGCCTTCGGTATGCTCGGGCGTGTCCAGCGGATCGAAGCGCCGGATCAGGTCGGTGGCGACGAGCACCGGATTGACCAGCACCCCCTTGGCGGACATCGGGTGGGCGGTGACGCCAGTGATGGCGATGCTGATCTGGGCGGCGTTGAAGGTTTCGTAGACGAACTCGCCGACCTCGCAACTGTCGATGGTGTAGGCGAATTCGACCGGGAAGCGGGCCAGGTCCAGCGCCTTGCTGCCGCGCAGGCCGACCTCCTCGTCCGGCACGAAGGCGACGTGGATGTCGCCATGCGGCGGCTTTTCGCAGCTGAACCTGGCCAGCAGGTCCATGATAATGGTCAGCCCGGCCTTGTCGTCCGCGCCCAGCACGCTGGTGCCGTCGCCGACGATCAGGTCCTTGCCGACATGGCCACGCAACTCGGGATGCTCGGCGGCGCGCAGCCAGATCTCCGGGTCGGCGTTGAGGCGGATGTCCGCGCCGGTGAAGTGCACGCGTTGGGGATGGATGTGCGGCGAGAGCCCGACATCGACGGTGTCCATATGCGCGCAGAAGCCGATGCGCGGCGCGCCGGCGACAGTGGCGGGCAGGCGGGCGGTGAGCACGGCGTGGTCGTCGAGATGGATGTCCGCGAGGCCGAGTTGGGTGAGTTCGGACTGCAGCAGGCGCGCCATGTCCCACTGGCCGGGCGTGCTTGGCACGGCGGGGTTGTCGGCGTCGCTCTGGCTGGTGATGGCGAGGTAGCGGAAGAACCGTTCGATCAACCGCTCCGCCAGGAGGTCGTCTTCGCTCGGCACTGTCATCATCCTCTCCCGCGCGCCCGGCTTCGGTCCGGTGCATGCGCGGGCGGCACCTTAGTTTGATCGCGCACCGGGCGAAACCGGGAGACGCGGTCCGCGATCAGACGACCCTGCCGACCTGGACGGTTCCGACATTGGTGACGAAGTCTGTCGTGCCGACGTTGGCGACGCTGCCGAAGCGGATGGTGACGCCGTCGGAGAGGTGAACGAAGGTGTCGCCGCCACTGTGGGTCTGGTGGGTGACGTCGGCGGTGGCGCCGGACAGCGAGGCGTTGGTCATCGAGAACAGCTCGACCTTGTCGGTGCCGGTGGTGAAATCGGTGATGGCGATGGTGGTGCCGCCGGCCGTCTTGTTGACGTCCATGAACGCGTTGGCGCCGCCGGCGCCGCTCATGGTGGCGTTGCCGGTGCCGAAGATGAAGGTGTCGGCCGACACGCCGCCAATCAGCGACTCCGCAACCGGCGTGGGGTAGGAGCTGTTGCCGACGCCGGCGATCAGCGTGGTGTTGCCGGCGCTGGCCTTGATCGATTGCGTGAAGGCACCGGCCACCAGGGTGTCGCCGGCGCCGCCACCCTTTATGGAAACGGCGCCGACCAGCAGGTTGTTGCCGCCCGTGCCGCCATAGAACTGGCTTGCCACGCCGAACCGGTAGGCGTTGCCGGCGCCCAACAACGTCTGGCTGCCGCTGCCGCCCCACACCACGATGTTGTGGTCCACCAGACCAGGGGCGAACGACTCGATGACGTTGCCATAGCCGTCGGTGCGGAACGGCGTGCCGAAAGTGATGGTGTCGCTGGTGGCATTGAGTTCAAGGATGTGCCACGCCGCTGCGGCCTGCGACCCAGTGATCATGTAGGTGCCGCTGGTGGTGATGCTGTCGAAGACAAAGCCGCTGCCGCCGCTGAGAGCGATCGTGGTGGCGCCGAGCAGGCCGGCGACGTCCGTCCCGGCCCCGAAATTGACGGTGTCGTTGGCGCCCAAC
>CAIMEK010000470.1 GCA_903839965.1 uncultured Acetobacteraceae bacterium
ACTTCCACGGGGTTTCCCCCACAAGCACCTCAAGCTTGCGCGTCTACCATTCCGCCACGACCGCACGTGGGGGTGAGGCGCGGGGATATAGCCGATGAACCAGGCGGCAGCAATGACCGAGCGGGAGAATATCGAGCCGGGGAACGCCGCGGCGGCGGTGGAGTGGCGGGTGGCCGAGGGGCTGACCGCCTACCCGGACGGGCTGGCGGCCATGCGCGCCCGCGTGGACGCCATTTACGCCGGAACGGCGGGGGAACTGGCGTGGCTCGTCGAGCACCCGCCGCTCTACACCGCCGGCACCTCGGCCGCCCCCGGCGACCTGGTCGCGCCCGGCCGTTTCCCGACCTATGCGGCCGGGCGCGGCGGGCAGTGGACCTATCACGGCCCGGGGCAGCGCGTCGCCTACGTGATGCTCGACCTCGCCCGGCCGCACGGCAAGGTGCGCCCGCGCGACGTGCGCAGCTACGTGCACGGGCTGGAGGAATGGCTGATCGCCGCGCTGGCCAGCCTCGGCGTGGGCGCGGAGCGGCGCGAGGGCCGGGTGGGCATCTGGGTGGCCGACCGTGCCGGGGGAGGCGAGGCGAAGATCGGCGCGATCGGCGTGCGGGTGACGCGTTGGGTCAGTTGGCACGGAGTGTCGCTGAACGTCGCCCCGGAGCTGGGCCATTTCGCCGGCATCGTTCCCTGCGGCATTCGCGAGCACGGCGTCACCAGCCTGCGCGCGCTCGGCGTCGCAGCGACGATGGCCGAGGTGGATGACGCGCTCCGCGCGGCGTGGCCAGGTGTGTTCGGAGCCTGATGCCGCCGTTAACCGGGTTTTTCCGACTGCCGGGCCAGATTGCGCGGCATGTCAGACCGTTCACACATCTTCCTGGCCACTCCCTGCTTCGGCGGGCTGGTCACCAGCGCATACATGCAATCGGTGCTTGGCCTCATGCAGGTCGCCGGACCGACGGGATTCGACCTGTCGCTCGGCCTGCTCGGTCACGATGCACTGATCACGCGCTGCCGCAACACCCTGCTCGGCGCCTTCATGGAAGGCGCGGCGAGCCATCTGCTGTTCGTGGACAGCGATATCGAGTTCGCGCCGGCCCAGGTCGTGCGCCTGCTGCATAGCGGCAAGGACGTCGTCGCCGGCATGTACCCGATCAAGTCGCTGAACTGGGGCGACGCCGCGCGGCAACGCCACCTGCACGGGGAGACGGGCGAGGCGGCCTGCCTGATGTATGTCGGCAAGCCTTGCGAGGGCACCGAACGGGAAACCGAAGATGGGCTGGTCACCGCCGAGTATGCCGGCGCCGGTTTCATGATGGTCAGTCGGGCCGCGGTGGAGCGCCTGATCGCGGCCTTTCCGATGAGCTGCTACAATGAGATCCACGCCTGGCCGCTGCGCAGCGGGCCAGCGGTGGAGCGCCATGCGCTGTTCGACACCATGATCGTGCCGGAGAGCGGCGAATACCTCAGCGAGGACTTCGCCTTCTGTCGGCGCTGGCGCGACATCGGCGGGCGCATCTGGCTCGATACCAGGAGCCGGCTGACGCATGTCGGCAGCTTCGAGTACCACGGCGACGCGGCCGCGCGCTTCCCCGCCCCGGACCCCGGCGCCGCTGCGTCTTGAACGCCGGGCGAGCGCCGCGCTGAATACCAGGTCGACCAGCGTCACCCGTCCGGCCCCGACGAGGGGGGCCAGAAGTCGGTCGATGAGGATGCCACTGCCGGAAGGACGGCAAGAGGCTCATGTCCTGGCAACGTGTCAAACAGCAGGGTTGCGAAACTCCACAGGAATGCGGGTCACTTTGCGGAGCCACTGCGGGCTCTACCTCGGCCTGGATTGAACGGAAGGATCAGGCTTCCTGGAAGCAAGCGTCGGGCGAGCATGCATGACTCACGAAGGGAAAAGCCTGCCATGGCAGCCGGTGAACTGCCCTGACGTTCGAAAGCAACACCACATAGCTGCTATTCTCTGAAACGGGTCTGCTCGCTGGAAAATGCGGCTTCGATGGCCTCTTCATCACAGACGACTGTGTCCAGCGAGCCTTCCGCCGGGGTGGTCAGGCCGGTCACCGGCGCTGGTTCGGCCGTGGGGAGCACATCGTCAGGCCGAGTCTTCGCCAGGCAATGCGCCTCGAACAAGCGCATGACGTGTTCCACCCCAACATCGGTCACCTGTCGGAGATCGTCGGCGTAATAGCGGCCACCGCTGGCCGCGCAGGTGATCAGTTCATAGGATGGAAAATAGGTCACGTAGTCGAACAGCCGCTCGATTTCATCCGCCGCAACACGCAGCGCCGACTTGCTGTAGACGGTCGAGACCAGGACGTGCCGCGGCTCGTAGGTTGCTATAAGAGGAACCGGCGAAACGGTCAGGATTATCCTGCAATTCGAACTGACTTCCCGTACGCGCTCCGTGAACCCTTTCAGGTCACTGATGATTTCGTTCACCGTGAAATTGACGAACTCATGGCGGTCGCTGTTGAAACTACCACCCGCCACTCCCGGCGCGAGTGGATAGACCGCGCCGTCGATCTTCGATCGCCACGCTTCGGTCAGGCCGAGGGTAAAGACCAGCCAGTCGCTGCGCTCGAAAACGTCACGCACGCACGCGAGATGTACCGTCGAACTGGCGCGAACGGCCGCTACGGAAGCGAGAGGCGCCGGCTCGATCCGCGGGCGAAATGCATCGACAAAACCGCCGTCCGCCTCCCAGACATCGTCCACGGGTGCGAAGCGGCCGTAGGCACGATCGAACAACTGCATCGCCTGCCGCACAGTGTAGACATTCCCATAGCGAGCCGAGAATACACCATAGTTTCGCGCCGCCTTATCTGCGTCACTGAGACCGTCTGGCGCCTGTTCCGAAACGAAATAGTTGAAACCGGCACGCTGCAAATGGCGAGCGATGTGCTGGGCGAAGCAGCTTCCGAGCGTCGCCACCGCGTGTTGGGGCGCGATGTCGAGGGACCCGACCATTGGGTCGATTCGACCGGGAGCAGGTGATGTCACCACACGCGACCAGAAGGCGCTATCAGGCCGGCCACGATAAGGGTTGGTCATTCACTGCACTCGCAGACGATTGCCGAGCGTACGACCGAGCCTGGCGTGAATTTCCGACAACTGGCTCGTGTAGTAGTCGTCGCGCTGCAAATTTTCTGCGCGACAGCGCTCGTACGACAGATCGATGAACTCTCGCAGATTCAAAAATCTGCCGTCAATTTGCCAAAGAAAGCTTCCCTCTGTCAGGTACGATCGCGCGATCTCGGGATAGCACGGCCAGGAGGATCCATGGAGGTGGTCGTCGATGTCCAGATACCGAGGGATCGTCTGGTCCGGCGCGCCGAGCTTCCGGCCGATCAACTTCGTCAATATGGCGAGCGCCGACGGCTTCGGATGATCGAACGTATACATGAAAACACCTTCGCGCTTGGCCGCAAGAATGAAATCGCGAAAGCTTAAACCGCAGCTTTCAAACTCGATCTCGAGTTTCTTGGCCCAGGTGTCCCAATAGTCGTAGTAGCCGGCCTCTGCATAGACGTCGTTAGTAAACTGCGCAGCGATATCGACCGGGTCGATCCCATTGACGTAACCCCAGACGATGAGCGCCGAGTGGTAATTCGGGATCAACCTATTGGTCGAGTTCTTCGCTACATAGACCAAGTCGGGATGAAAGGCGTGGAACCTGATGACCGGATACTGAATCAGGCGCATTCCGAAGCGCGCAAGCTCATCCCGTCGACCAATCAGTCTATGGTTTGTAGGCTAGGCAGTCACCACGCGCAATCAGAAGGCACGCCTCTCTCATGTCGGGCCGGCCGTGCGGCCTACCTGTACCACCCGAGCAGGAATGATCCCGGCGCCAGCAACGTGCCCGCCCACAGGAAGGCGGAAAACCAGTTGGCTACCTGGAATGGCCAGAACGGCATTTCGAAGATGCCGCAGAGCAGCGGGATGGTCGCGCGCAACGGGCTGATGAAGCGGCACAGCACCACGCTCATGGCACCCCAGCGGGCGAAGAATCGCTCGGCCCGCGGCAGCAGCTCCGGCTTGCGCGACAACGGCCAGACATGCCGCGCCCGGTCCTTCAGCCGATAGCCGATGGCATAGCTCACCCAGTCGCCCAGCGCGGCGCCGATGCTGATGGCGATCCAGATCGGCAGGAACGGGATGTGGGCGGCACCGATCAGCGCGCCGATGGTGAGCAGGATGGTCATCCCCGGCACCACCAGCGACACGAACGCCAGCGCCTTGAGGAAGGCCAGCACGAACACGATCGGCGCCGCCCAGGCGGCATGGGCCTGGATGAATGCGGTCAGGACGTCGAGCCAGGCGGTCATGGGTCAGACCGTGGGCAGACGGCCGAAGCCGGGTTCGGTGCAGGGCTCGGCGAGTTCCTCGACGATCTCGGTCACCGCCGCCATCCGCGGCCCGCGGCGGCACAGCCGCAGCAATTCCTCCACGGCGGCGGTGTCGCCATCGACCAGGGCCTCCAACGTTCCATCGCGGCAATTGCGCACCCAGCCCGACACGCCGAGGCGCTCGGCTTCGCGCACCATCCAGGCGCGGTAGCCGACGCCCTGCACCCGGCCGGAAATGAACAAGCGCTTCGCTCCCCTCAGCGTACCCACCTGAGAAACCGCCCGGCGACGACAACTTCGTCGGCTGTGCGCCGGCGACGCTGCTCGGCCGCATC
>CAIMEK010000471.1 GCA_903839965.1 uncultured Acetobacteraceae bacterium
GCCCGCCTACGCCGGCATTCCGGTCACCGACCGCCGCTGCGCCTCCTCGTTCGCCGTCATCACCGGGCATGAAGACGCCGACAAACCGGAGTCCACGCTGGATTGGGCCGGCATCGCCCACGGCGCCGACACCCTCGTCTTCCTGATGGGACTGGCCAATCTGCCGGAGATCGCCCGTCAGTTGATCGCGCACGGACGCCCGGCGGACACCCCCGCCGCCGCCATTCAGTCCGGCACCACCCCGCGGCAGCACGTGGTGACCGGCACACTGGCCGACATCGCTGCCCGCGTAACCGAGGCCGGTCTGCGCTCGCCGGTCATCACCGTGGTGGGCGAAGTGGTGGCGCTGCGCGAGACGCTGGCGTGGTTCGACACCCGCCCGCTCTTCGGCAAGCGCGTGCTGGTCACCCGCGCGCGCGAGCAGGCCGGCATGCTGTCGCAACGGCTGGCGGCGGAGGGCGCGCTGCCCGTCGAATTCCCGGTCATCCGCCTCGAACCGCTGCCCCCGGCGGCAGGTTTGATCGAAATGCTGCAGGCCGCGGACTGGCTGGTCTTCACCTCCGCCAACGGGCTGCCCTATCTGCGCGAGCAGTTGGCGGCGCTGGGGGCGGACATCCGCGCGCTGGGCACGGCAAAACTGGCGGCCATCGGCCCCGCTACCGCGGCCAGCCTGGAAACCTGCGGATTGCGGGTGGAGTATCTGCCGGAGCGCTTCGTCGCCGAGTCGGTAGCGGAAGGCTTCCCCGATCCCGCCGGCCAGCGCGTCGTCATCGTCCGTGCCGCGGAGGCCCGTGAAGCGCTGCCCGAACTGCTCGCCGCCCGCGGCGCCCGCGTGGAAATCGTCCCGGTCTACCGCACTGTCCCCGAAGAAAGCGAACTGCCCGACCTGGCGGAGATCGACGTCATCACCTTCACCAGCAGCTCGACGGTCACCAATTTCCGCCGGCGCGTCCCCGGCCCATTGCCCGGCGTCGTCGTCGCCTGCATCGGCCCCATCACCGCCCAAACCGCCCGCGACGCCGGCCTTGCGATTGATATTGAAGCCGACCCGTATACCATCGAAGGATTGGTCGAGGCGCTGAAGCGATATTTTGGGGAAATGAAAACTGGGTGAGACCGGCATACATGAATGACCGCCGATGAATCGACGGTCATTCCGCAATCTACCTTCCGCATTCCGCATTACCCCACGGGCGGTTCGGGGGTTGAGTCGGGCAGCTTGACGTTGAGATCGGTCGGCATGGGAGTGGCCAGCCGCACGGCGCTGATGGTTTTCAGGTGTTCGCCGCGGGAGACCGCCTCGCGCGAGGGGAAGGGATCCCAGCCGCCGAGCAACTCGGCGCGCTGGCACCACGGGCAGGCGCCGAAGCCCACGCGATAGAAGTGCTGGTGATTCACGTGGCAGGTCACCTGGTTGCGCTCGGCGATATCCAGCGCCTGCTGCCACTGGGCGGCGGTGGGGCGCTGCGCCGGCTTGAAGTGGCCGACCTCGAAGCACTGGCGCATCAGATTGCGCACCTCGGGGTGCAGCAGGCCGATGGGCGGCGCCACCGGCATCGGCTTGTACGGCCCGCGGTGCATGACGCTGTAGACGTAATACCCCTTGAGGATGCGGTCGGCCATGGCGTCCGGCTCGCCGTCGCCCGATAAGCGTCCGGCGAAGGGATGCGTGCCCTCCATCAACAGCAGGAAGATCAGCACCGCCAGCCCGAACAGGTCGTGAACCGGCGAGCGATCCGTCTCGCGGAAATGGACGCCCTGCAGCTCCGGCGGGGTAAATTCCTGCTTGCCCACCGGGCAGCGGTAGATGTGCTGCCCGTCGGACACCTGGAAGGAATCGGTATCGACGAGGGTGACCAGCGCAGTATCGCTGACCAGGATGTTCGACTCGTTGACGTCGCCCACCACATAGCCGCGCTCATGCAGCGCGCGGAACGCCGACGCCAGGTTGCGCGCGGTGCGCACCAGGTAGCGGTAATGGAAGAGCGGGCACTGCTGGCGGCGCGTGCGCGGGTTGTAGAACTCGAAGACGGTGCGGGGATTGACCGCGCGCGGCATCACGTAACCGAGGCACTGCGTCGGGTTGTCGAGGTCGACCAGCCGGTCGATGGGCCAGGCGATGGACGGCGTGCCGGTGCCCGACATCGGATCGGACGGCGGATTGGCGATCATCACGCGCAGCTTATCCGTGCGATCCTGCGTGGGACGATGATACACCTTGGCGATCAGGTTCTCGACGCCGGGCACGGTATACAGATTCGCTTCGCCGCCGTGCGCGAACGGGTCGTCCGCGAGCATGATGGTGGCGCCGCCTTTTTCGAGTTTCAACTGCACGCAATTTCTCCTGCCGAGTGCATCCGGTTATTGCCCGGCCAGGCCCAGCGTGCCGA
>CAIMEK010000472.1 GCA_903839965.1 uncultured Acetobacteraceae bacterium
CAGGATGGCCGAGACGTCGTTGATGGACTGGCTGCCCCAGGTGGCGAAATAGATCGGAATGCTGCCCTCGAGATTGCGCCGCACCGCCGCCTGCACCTGCAGGTGAGTGACGCCGGCATCGATGCCGACCGCCTTCAGATATCCCTGCACGGCGCCTTCGAACTGCGGCAACAGAAACGACACCAGTTCGGTGGAGAACCCGTTCGGATAGCCCGCCGCGGCCAGCAGCGCCCGCGCCTTGGCCGGGTCGTACGGATAGCGCACCGCGGCGGCGGATTCGCACCCGAACTGGGTGGGGAAGCACGGTGCGTCGGGAACGCGTGAACCGCCCTGCATCAATTTGCGCGCAATCGCGTTGCGATCGATGGCATAGGCAATGGCCTGGCGGACCGGCTGCTTCGTCATCGGGTTGTCCGCCCCGGTGCGCCCGGCGGTATCGAACACCAGGTAGTTCACCCGCATCGTCTCGGCGCGCATACCCAGCAGGGCGGGCAGGGCGCCCAGTTTGTCGAAGAGGTCGACTGGTACGTTCCAGGTCCAGTCGGCCTTGTTGTCGACCATTTCGGCCGCGGCAGCGGTGGCGTCATGCACCTGGCGGATCTGCAGCCGCCGGATCGCCGGCTTGCCCTTCGGGCTGGCGGCGTAATAATCGTCGAAGCGCTCGAGGTCGATCTCATCCACCCCGTCGATGCGGGTGATCCGGTAGGGGCCGGCGCCGACCGGCAGCTTGTCGTAGGCTTCCCCCCCGACACGCTCGCGATACGCCTTGGGCAGGATCGGCAGCACCATCGCCAGGTATTCGGTCGCCGCCGGAAAAACGTGGCGGAGCCGGATGCGCACCTTGTAGTCGTCGAGCTTTTCGGCGCCGGCGATCCAGGCATAGTTGCTCGGCACCATCACCTGCCGGTCGGTGAGCAGGCCGTTGATCGTGGTGACCACGTCGTCGGCGCTGAAGGCGCTGCCGTCGTGGAATTTCACCCCCTTGCGCAAATCCAGCTCGAGCGTGATGGGATCGACGTATTTCCAGGCGGTGGCGAGCAGCGGCTTGATGGCGAAGGTTTCGGGGTCGCGGGCCACCAGGCCGTCGAAGACCTGCTGCGCCACCACCAGGCCGCTGCGCAGTTCGTTGTAGTACGGGTTGACGTTGGCCAGTTGCTCCCACCAGACGATGCGCAGCGTGTCCTGCGCCTTCTCCGCCTGCGCCGCCGGCGAAACGGCCAGCAGCGCCGTGACGGCGGCGATGGCGCCGAGCCACCTCATGACAGGGCCGGGGGCGACCATGTCACGTTCGCATCCAGCGGAATCACCGGTCGGGGCAGGTGCTTCCAGTGGAAATGGTGCAGCATCGGACTGGTCAGCCCGGGCGCGTCGACCTCCACCACCTGGTCATGGCGGAAGAACTCGTCGAACCCGCCGCGGAAATGCCCGCGCGACTTCACCACCACCACGCGCTGCGTGGCGATGTCGATGCCGAAGGTTTCGATGAAGGCCGGGTCGGCGCACTGGAACCGCTCGGAGACCACCAGCACGGTGATGCCGTCCAGTTGCAGCGCGGCGGACGGGCCCATGTCCAGGCTGCCGCCGGCGTAAATGCCGCGCCGCCCGCGCACTGGCCCGGCATGCAGCCGCAGAACCTTCGCCGGGGCACGGAAGGGGAGCGTAAAATCGCTGGTCGGGTCGCGGTTGAACAGCGCGCTGAAGGCGGCGCCTTCGCCGCGGCGGTGCGCCTCGGCGGCCAGCAGCGGGTCGTGGATCAGCCCGACCACCGCAGCGCGCACGCCGGCGGCGCAGAAGGCCGACAGGATGAACATGGTGTTGCCGCGCCCGCCGCCGCCAGGGTTGTCGGCGACGTCGGCGAAAATCAGCGCCGGGCGGGCGCGGTCCTCGGTGCCCTTGGCCCGCGCCACCGCCTGCTGCAGCGTGGTGAGGTGGGGGTGGAACCGTTCGCGCCGCGCCCAGCCGGCGGTGGCGATTTCGACCGCCAGCCCATGTGCGGTTTCCGGTTCGTTCGCCGTCACCACCACGGTGAGGCCGTTATGCGGGGTGTCGCCGAAGGCGAAGCCGCCCATCACCGAGACGTTCATCACCCGGCCTGCCCAGGGCGGCTGGCGCAGCAGCGCCTGGCCGAGGTCGATCAGTTCGCCGTATGGCCGGTTCGGCGCGTCCGGAGCGGTCAGCATGGTCACCGTCGGCGGCACGATGGGCAGGCGCACGCGGGCGATCGCCGTTTGCGCCCCCGCCATCAGCCGGCGCAACAACTGCGCGGATTCGGCGCCGCGTTCGCGCATGTCCAGATGCGGGTTGGTGCGGTAGCCCACGAAGGCGTCGAGCGTGGCGATGTCGGTGTCCGACACGTTGGCATGCAGGTCGTAGCTGGCCACCACCGGCACCTGCGGTCCGACCACCCGGCGCACCATGGTCTGCAGGGTGCCCTCCGGGTCGTCGTCGCCGGTGGTGAGCCCGGCGCCGTGCATGACGCAGTAGACACCGTCGAGCGGCCAGGCGGCGCGCAGCCGGGCCTCCCATTCCAGCATCAGCCGGTCGAAGAATTCCTGCTCCACGGGACCGTTCGGCTCCGCCATGGCGAGCAGGACGGGCAGCGCCTCCCACGCACCGGCGGCGTCCATGTCGGCGACGAAGCCGGGCAACTCGGCCAGCATGCGCGGCGCCTCCGCGCGTGCGTCGGCCAGCATATCGGCGCCGCGCAGCAGCGTGCGGGTGGCGAAGTCGCGTTCGGTGGCGGTCGGGGCGAAGCGGTTGCACTCGATGGAGAAGCCCAGCAGGGCGATGCGTTTCGTCACAGCGATACTCCGAGCATTTCGGCCATGCGCGGCGTGGCTTTCAGTCCGCTGCCGGTGAGCACCAGCACGGTCGTCTGCTCCGGGGAGATGGCGCCGGAGGCGAGCAGGCGACGGTGCGCGGCGAGCGCCTGGGCGGAAGTGGGTTCCACATAGATTCCCGCGGCGGCCAGTTCCAGCGTGGCGGCGACGATTTCCTGTTCCGTCAGCATCACCGCTCCGCCGCCGGTGGCGCGCAGCGCGCCCAGCACCTCGCGCAGGCGGATCGGCGCGGCGATGGCGGTGCCCTCGGCGATGGTGGGGCTGATCGGGGTGGCCACCGGCGTATCGGCGCCGGCCAGGAACGCCGCCGCGATGGGCGCGCAATTGGCGGGCTGGGCGGCGAAGATGTGGGGCAGGCGCTCGATCTGCCCGGCGCGCGCCAGTTCGGAGAAGCCGATCTCGCAGCCCAGCACGTTCGACCCGCCGCCGCATGGCACGATGACGTTGTCCGGCGCCCGGTAGTGCAGGTCTTCCCAGAGTTCGTAGGCCAGCGTTTTGGTGCCGTGCAGGAAGAACGGGTGCCAGGCGTGGCTGGCGTAGAACAGGCTGGCCGAGCGCGCCACCGCCGCGTCCGAGGTGTCCTGCCGGGTGCCCGGGATCAGCTCCACGTTGGCGCCGTGCGCGCGCATCTGCACCGTCTTGGCGGGGCTGGTGGAGGCGGGCGCCATGATGGTGGCGCGCAGCCCGCCGGCGGCGGCATAGGCGGCAACCGCCGCGCCGCCGTTGCCGGAACTGTCCTCCAGCACCGCGCTGACGCCCTGCCCGGCCAGCAGCGACAGCATGACGCTGGCGCCGCGGTCCTTGAAGCTGCCGGTGGGCATGAACCACTCGCACTTGAGCAGCACGTCGGCCCCGCCCAGCCGGCGCGCCAGCAGCGGCGTGCAGCCCTCCCCCAGGGTGATCGGCGCGTCGCAGGCGAGCGGGAAGGCGGCGCGGTAGCGCCACAGGCTGCGCGTGGCGGTGTCGATGCGGTCGCGCCCGATGCCGGGCAGCGTGGTCAGCAACAGCGGTTCGCGCGCGTCGCCGC
>CAIMEK010000473.1 GCA_903839965.1 uncultured Acetobacteraceae bacterium
ACCTCGCTTCCGCCGGTTGCACAACCTCGCTCTGGCGAGCCCAGAAATTCGCCCTCCTCATCCTGTGCGCAGCCGTCGTGGGAGCAATCTCCCCGCTCATACTCACCTCACCAACCGCCAGCTTCCACCACCGCCTGGCTCACCCAGCACGACGGCGAAAGCAGGCCGTAAACTACCCCTTTCGGGGCTTATTTTAGTGCCTATGGGGCGCCGCCCTGGCCTGTTAACTCAGCTCATTCTCCCCCCGCAGCATGTGGATCGCCGCGCGGTAGGCGGCGATGGTGTCGACCATATCCCCGGCGCTGTGCGTGGCCGAGGTGAAGCCGCCAAGGCGGGGGTTGGAGTCCACGCCGTTCAGCAGCAGCGCCAGCCGCATGCGGCCGACCAGGCGTTTGTCGCCTCCCTTCAGTTCGTCCATGGCGCAGGTTTTCGGATCGAAGGTGAGCGGATGGATGCCGGGGCGGTGTTTCGGGTTGGTGAAGAGGTGAAAGCCCGAAGTGGTGCCGTAGGCAGCCCAGGGCAGGCCTTCCTCGGCCAGCAAGGCGTTCAGCCCGGCCCTGAGTTCGCCGGCCCGCGCGGCGGCGACGTCGTTGGCGTCGGTTTCGGCGAGCATGGTCAGGCAGGCGATGCCGGCGGCGGCGGAGACCGGGTTGGCGTTGAAGGTGCCGGGATGGCCGACCTTCTCGCGCCCCGCGGCCGCGCTGGCCTCGAAGTCGAGCAGGTCGAGCACGTCCTTGCGCCCGGCCACCGCGGCGCCCGGCATGCCGCCGGCGACGATCTTGGCGAAGCACGACAGGTCCGGGCGAACGCCGAAGGCCGCCTGCGCGCCGCCGCGCGAGGTGCGGAAGCCGGTGACCACCTCGTCGAAGATCAGCAGCACGCCGTGCCGTTCGGTGAGTTCGCGCAGCCCCTGCGAGAAGGCGGCGTCCAGCGGCACCTGGCCGAAGGTGGAGCCGGTGGGTTCCAGGATGATGGCGCAGATGTCGCGGCGGCGATCGAGGATGGCGGCCACCGCGCCGAGGTCGCCGGGCGGCACCAGGATGGCCTTCTCGGCCACGCCGGCGAGCACGCCGGCGGTCGGGGTGCCGTCGAAATGGTCGCTGTAGCCGTGCGACATGTGGTCGTGCCAGCCGTGGAAGTGGCCGGCGAAGCGCAGCAGCGTGTCGCGCCCGGTGAAGGCGCGGGCCAGGCGCACCGCCATCAGGGTGGCTTCGGTGCCCGAGGAGGTGAAGCGCACGCGCTCGGCGGCGGGCACCAGGCGCTGGATGGCGCGGGCCCAGGCGATCTCGCGCGGGTGGTTGGAGCCGAACTGCGTGCCCTCGCCGAGCGCCCGGGCGACCGCCTCGGTCACCTTGGGATGGCAGTGGCCGAGGATCAGCGCGCCGTGGCCGCCGAAGAAGTCGATGTAGCGGTTGCCGTCGATGTCCCACTTGTACGGGCCGGCGGCGCGTTCGATGTAGAGCCCGTACGGGTCGAGGTGGCGGGAGTCGTGGGCGATGCCGCTGGGCAGCAGGGAGGCCGCCTCGCCGGCCAGTTCGCCCGAACGCGGGGTGCGCTGGCGATAGGCCGCGACAATGCGTGAGTTGGTTTCCCCGGGGACCCCGATTGCTTCGCCGGCTTGGGCCATTGCTGTGCTCCGTGATCGGGACTCCGCCTTCGGCGTCCGCATCGGCCGCATCATGATCCTCGCCGGCGCGGTTCGGGAAGGGGTTGCGGAAATCTTCCGCCGGCCGGACCATCCGCGCGAATCGGGAGCAAAGGGACGGCGATGTTCGATCTGGTGCTGAAGGGCGGGCGCGTGGTGGATCCGGCGCAGGGCATCGACGCGGTGCTGGACGTGGCTTTTGCCGAAGGCCGCGTGGCGGCGCTGGGCAGCGGGCTGGGCGAGGCCGCCGAAACCCGCGACGTGGCCGGGCGGATCGTGACCCCGGGGCTGATCGACCTGCACACGCATGTCTACTGGGGCGGCACCTCGCTCGGCATCGACCCCGACGCCTACGCGAAGTCCTCGGGCTGCACGAGCCTGATCGATGCCGGCTCGGCCGGTCCGGGCAACATTCACGGCTTCCGCCGCCATGTGATCGAGCCGGCGGAGGTGCGCATCCTGCCGCTGCTGAACATTTCGTTCGCCGGGATTTTCGGCTTCCACTGGGATGTGAACGTCGGCGAGTGCACCGACCCGCATTTGCTCAACCCCAAGGTGTGCCTGCGGGTGGCGCGCGAGCAGGCCGACCTGGTGGTGGGCATCAAGGTGCGCGTGGGCACCAACACCTCGGCCGGGCTGGGCGCGATGCCGGTGCGCATCGCCCTGGAGGCGGCCGAGCACGCCGGGTTGCCGCTGATGACCCATCTGGACGCGATGCCGCCGGCGCGCTCGGAGGTGCTGGGCCTGCTGCGGCGGGGCGACATCCTGACCCATTGCTTCCGGCCCTACCCGAACGCGCCGGCGGCGGCCGATGGCGGGGTGGAGCGGGACGTGCTGGATGCGCGGGCGCGCGGGGTGATTTTCGACATCGGCCACGGCCGCGGCAGCTTCGGCTTCGCCACCGCCCGGCAGATGCTGAAGAACGGGTTCTCGCCGGACGTGATCAGCTCGGACGCGCACCTGACCAGCGTGGGCGGGCCGGCCTTCGACCTGCTGACGACCATGTCGAAGTTCCTCGGCCTTGGGCTGACGCTGGGCGAGGTGGTGCGGGCGAGCACCATCAACGCCGCCCGCGCGGTGCGCTGCGAGGACCGCGGCACGCTGAAGCCGGGGCTGCTGGGCGATGCCACCGTGCTGGAGCTGGAGCGCGGGCCGTTCACGCTGACCGACGTGGTGGGCGAGACGATCCGCACCGAGCACAAGCTCGCCTGCAGCGGCATCGTGCTTGGCGGCAGGTGGTGGAGCTGAAGCAGGCTGCGGGCGAGTTCCTTGCCGCTGCTCGGAGAGAGGTCGCGGCCGGCACACATGGTTCCGGCCGCGGGCCACACGATCGGCGCGCTGCTCAACCTACTGCCGCGTCAGGTTCGCTGCCTCCGCCACCGTCTTCATCTCGGCCACCTTGGCCTTCAGGTAGGCACCGAAGGCCTGGGGCGTCCCGCCGATCCGCTCAACACCAAGTCCCGCCAGCCGCTTTTCCATCCCCGGATCGTTCAGGATGTCGTTCAGCGCGGCGTTCAGTCGGTCGATCACCGGGCGCGGCGTCGCCGCCGGCACCAGGAAGCCGAACCAGGAGCTCGATTCGTAGCCCGGCACGGTCGCGGCGACGATCGGCACATCCGGCAGCAGCGAAGATTTGCCAGCGGTGCCCACCGCGACCGCCCGCAGCTGGCCACCTTGGATCTGCCCGAGCACCGTCGGCGCGTTCTCGAACTGCACATGCATCCGCCCGGCCAGCAGGTCGATCAGCGCCGGGCCGCTGCCGCGATACGGCACGTGGGTGAGCTTTACGCCCGCCATCGCCGCGAACAGCGCGCCGGTTACATGCGAGATCGAGCCAATGCCGGCTGAGCCGTAGCGGATCTGCCCCGGCCTGGCGCGCGCCGCATCGATCAGGTCCTGCGCCGTATGGATGGGTGAAGCGGTCGGCACCACGATCACCATGGGGCTCGTGGTGGTCTGGATCACCGGCGCGAAATCGCGCAGCGGGTCGTAGGCAATGTCCTTCTGGATGTATGGGTTGATCACCAGCGCGGGCGTGGCGCTGAGGATGGTGTAGCCATCGGGGTCGGTGCGCGCGACCATGTTGTAGCCGATGGTGCCGCCAGCGCCGCCCATGTTCTCGACCACGAATGCCTGGCCCAGTCGGCGGCCCAGCGCGTCCGCGAGGACGCGCGAAAGCGCGTCGGTGCCACCGCCCGGAGCGAACGGCACAATGACACGAACCGGATGCGTCGGGTAATCCTGGGCGGAAGCCGGGCCGGGGCCGAACAGCATCGCCGCGGCAATCACGAATGCTTTGAACATGGCTCTCTGTTCCCTTGCCTGTATCCGTTTGCCGAAGCCGCTTCGCTGCACGTTGCGTTCGATCATCGGTGCCATCTCACGGATGCGCAGCAGCACGCCGCAGCGTTGGCCCCACGCATGCGCTCGCCGGCAGCCTTTCCGGCACGCTGAAGCTCAGATGCCAGATCCGGACAGCCATGCCCCTTGCCCTCCCGCCGCGACCTTGCGCTGCCGAGGCGGCACGTGCAAGGTCCGTGCTGCTCCCGATCCGATCGCAACCGCCTTATGGTGGATTCGACCCGTCCGATTCTATAGTTTCGCCGAACCAACCGAGCGCCACAGGCCATCGCAATGAAGCTTTGGTATTAAAGCATGAGTCGCTGCAAGGCTGAGTGGACCGGCTATCCGGAGGCTCTGGCGAAGCGCCTCGATTCGGTCAACGACCCGGGGATCGAGATCGACCTGCACGGCATTAGCAAGAGCGGATACACGGTGCAGGTGAAGCCTAGCATCTGAAAGGCGCGGCCGGTGCCGAACCACACAAAATCCAGGCGTGAATTCATCGCCGGCGGCCTGATGCTGCTGTTCGGCCTGGTCGCTGTGCTGGAGGGGCACCGGCTGGGCGTGGGCACGCTGTCGGAGATGGGCGCGGGCTTCGTGCCGATGGCGCTCGGCGTGATTCTCTCCGGTGTTGGCTTGATTATCGCGCTGGTCGGCCAGGCCGACCCGGAGGATGACGCCGCAGGACCCGACGCGCCCGATTGGCGAGGCACCCTCTGCATTCTGGCGGGCGCGGTACTCTTCATCGTACTGGGCCAGCATCTCGGCCTGGCGGCCGCGATCTTCGGCAGCGTGTTCACGGCGGCGATCGGCGACCGCACGAGCAAGCCCGGCACCGCGCTCCTGCTGGCCGCCGGCCTGACGCTCTTCGGCTGCCTGCTGTTCGGCACCATCCTGAAAATTCCGATACCACTTTACGGATTGCGCTGATGTTGCCTGCGTTCGCCGACCTGGGTCACGGTTTCGCCGTCGCGCTGGCGCCGAACAACCTGCTGTGGTGCTTCCTCGGCGTGCTGATAGGCCAGTTCGTGGGCGTGCTGCCGGGGATGGGGGCGATGGCAGCAATTTCCCTGCTGCTGCCTTTGACCTTCGCTCTCAAGCCAGTCGCCGCGATCCTGATGCTGGCCGGCGTCTTTTACGGCTCGCAGTACGGCGGCGCGATCTGCTCGATTCTGCTCAACCTTCCCTGCCACGCACCCCACGCCGTCACCTGCCTCGACGGCTATCCGCTGACGCAGCAGGGCAAGGGCGGCACGGCGCTGGCCATCGCCGTCATCGCCTCGTTCGCCGGCGCATCGGTGGGCATTACCGAAATGCTGTTCTTCGCCCCGGCGCTGACGCGCGTTGCCTTCGAGTTCGGCCCGGCGGAGATCTGTTCGATCATGCTGCTCGGGCTGTTGGCCGGCTCGACCCTCGCGCGCGGTTCTCCCGTCAAGGGAATTGCGATGACCACGTTCGGGCTGATGCTCGGCGCTGTTGGCACCGACCTGAACACCGGGGCCGCGCGGTTCACATACGGCATCCTCGACCTCTACGGCGGCATCGAGATCGTGACACTCGCGCTCGGCTTGTTCGGACTGGCCGAGTTCATCCGCAATGTGAACCGCCTCGCCGCGATCCGCACAGACAACATCAACATCCGGCTGCGCGACATGCGGCCGAGCCGGGAAGACCTGCGGCGGGCCGTGCCCGCGATGATCCGCGGCACGCTGATCGGCTGCCTCTGCTCACTCATTCCAGGCACCGGCCCGACCATTGCCTCGTTCGTTTCCTACGCCACCGAGAAGAAGGTTTCGCGCACGCCCGAGCGGTTCGGCCACGGCGCCATCGAAGGCGTGGCCTGTCCCGAGGCATCCACCCATTCGTCGTGCCAGGGTGACTTCATTCCCACCATGTGCCTCGGCATCCCCGGCGATGCGGTGATGGCGCTTCTGCTGGGCGCCTTGATGATTCAGGGCATCACGCCCGGCCCGCACCTGATCCACGAGCAGCCCGACATTTTCTGGGGCCTGATCGCCAGCTTCTGGATCGGCAACATCCTGCTGCTGGTGCTCAACGTGCCGATGATCGGGCTCTGGGTGAAGCTGCTGAAAGTGCCCTACCGGCTGCTCTACCCGGCCGCGCTTTTCTTCGTGTGCATCGGCGTCTTCAGCGCGCAGAACAGTTATTTCGACGTGGGCGAGACCATCGTCGTGGGCGTCGTCGGCTATATCCTGCACCGGCTCGGCTTCCATCCCGCGCCGATCCTGCTCGGCTTCATCCTGGGCCCGCGGGTGGAAGAGAACTTCCGCCGGGCGATGCTGATTTCGGGCGGCGACCTCGGCTACTTCCTGCAACAGCCGATCAGCGCCGTGGTGCTCTGCCTTTGCCTCGGGCTGATCCTGACACAGGTCGGCTTCTGGCTGATCCGGCTGCACCGGCGGCAGGCGTCGGCGGCCAGCGCGCCCTGAACACCGCGGAGCGATCCGGACAGACGAGCGAGAACTGGCGCCGCCACTGCACCACCCTGCGGCCCGCGCCAGCCGCGTCACCGGGCGCGCGGCCGGCCAGCGCTGGGCTGGTGCCGCGGCCCGTGATGCTTCTGCCCGGGGTTTCCCTATTCTCGTCGGGAGTTCAATTATAGCGCTTGCGGTAGAGCGGCCGGATTTCGTCGAGCGGGCGCCCGGCGTTGACGAGGTCCCGCATGACGGCCTCTTCCTTGTCGACCGACTGGAGTGCCTTCAGGACGTAATCCACCTGATCGTACGGGATGGCACAGACGCCCGAATCGTCGGCGATGATCAGGTCGCCGGGGTGGATGGTGATGTCGTACAGGGTGACCGGGCCGTTGATCTCGATGGCCTCCATGCGGAACTTGCCGGTCATCGGGGTGGCGCCGCGCGCCCACACCGGGTAGTCGAGCTCGACGATCGACGGGACGTCACGGACGGCGCCGTTGACGATGGCGCCGATTACGCCGCATGACATCGCCACCGTGCACGACTGCCCGCCCATGTTGGAAACGTCGGGGTTGCCGCCGAAATCGGCGACGAAAATGTCGCCCGGCTCGGCGATGTAATAGATGTCCCGCGTCGACATCCGGATGGTGTCCTTGGTGACGTAGCCCTGGGTCGAGGTTTTCCGCTCGGGGATGCTGCGCACCGTCACGGCGGGACCGACGATACGCTTGCCGGGGATGACCGGGCGCAGGTGCGAGGCGGCGACGCAGCCCCTCAGGCCCAGCGAATCGAGGATGTCCGAGACGTTGGACGACAGGTCCTTGATCTGAAGATACTGCTGGATAACCTCGCTGGAAGTGCGCGGGAACTTGATTTTTGCGAATCGCTCGATGGCGACCTTGCCCCAGATGCGCCCGTTCTTCTTGTATTCCTCGTATTCCCGAGCAACCGTTTCGTTCATGATGATCCTCACAGGTGTGACGTCGGACGTGCCATCGCGCGAGCGATGGAGGACGCCGGTTGGCCATGGCCCGCGTCGGCGGCCCTCGGACATGCCGGCAGGAAGCGGAGCGAGCGGGCGACGGCAGGAGCCACGCCCAGGAGCATGGCCGCCAGCCACCCCGATCTTTGCGGCGAATAGCGGCTGACCGGCCCGGCGACGGAGAGGGCACCGAGCAGCGTCGCGTCGTCGTCCAGGACCGGCACGGCAACGGCGAAGGAATCCGGCTGGGCCTCGCCCTGGCTGACGGCGAAACCGAGGCGCCGCGTTTCGGCGATTTCGCGCTCAAGGCGAGCCGGGTCCGTGGGCGTCCGTTCGGTCAGGGCAGGGAGGCTCGACACGCACAGCAACTCGCGAAGTAGCTCGTCCGGCCCGAATGCCAGCAGCACCCTGCCGCTCGCCCCGGCATGCAGCGGCCGGACGCTTCCGGTGGGAACCGTGAAGCGGACCGCATGGTTCGGTTCCTCCGAAGCGACGCACACCCGGCCTCTGGCCTGCATCACGGAATAGAGCGCGGTGTCGCCGCTGTCGCGGGCAAGCTTGCGCAGCAGCGGCGCCAGGACTTCGGCGATGTCGTAAAAACGCCGCTCCAGGCTCTTGCCGAGCCGCAGCAGGCTCGGCCCCAGGCGGTAGCCCTTTCGGCCGGGCTCGGTCCACAGGAAGCCGTGCCGCTCCAAGGTCCCGGCCAGACGAATGATCCGGCTCTTGGTGATGCCGGTACGGCGGTGGATCTCGCCAAGCGACAGGTCCTCGTCGCCGTCAAAGCACGACAGGATCGTCAGCGCCGCCGAGACCGAAGCGACCTGGCGCGACGCCTCGACGGGCCTCGACTCCTCCGGTGTTTCGTCTGGTAGAACGCCACTCTGCATAGCGAAATCTTACGGTCCGCGACCGACCGAGTCAATCGAGACCGGGCGGGCGGCCACGGCGATCGCGTCAGATCGGTTTGAATCGTTGACACCGGGCGCGCCCGCGCTATAACCCGCCCCTTCCCGGCGGTCGGGGTCAACCGGCCGCCGTAACTCATGTCGATACGCACATCGGGTGCGGGCGACACAGGATGCCAGACCGATGTTCGCAGTCATCCGCACCGGCGGAAAACAGTATCGCGTCGCCGCCGGCGACGTGCTGAAGGTGGAAAAGCTGGAGGCTGAGCCCGGCGGGTCCATCACCTTCACCGATGTGCTGGCCGTGGGCTCGGAGGGCAACCTGACCGTCGGCGCCCCGACCATCGCCGGCGCCTCCGTGACCGCCACCGTGCTGGCGCAGGCCCGGCTGGACACGGTGATCATCTTCAAGAAGCGCCGCCGGCAGAACTCCCGCCGCAGGAACGGCCACCGCCAGCACGTCACCGTGCTGCGGATCGCCGAGATCAGCGCGGGCGGACCGGCATCAGAGCCGGCCGCGGCCTGAAGGAAAGCACCCCATGGCACACAAGAAAGCCGGTGGTTCGTCGCGCAACGGCCGCGATACCGAAGGCCGGCGCCTCGGCATCAAGAAGTCCGGCGGACAGGCCGTGCTGGCCGGCAACATCATCCTCCGCCAACGCGGCACCCGCTGGAAGCCGGGCCGCAATGTCGGGCTGGGCCGCGACCACACCATTTTTGCCCTCGTGCATGGCAACGTGAAGTTCGAGCGCAAGGCCGACGACCGGGTGCACGTGTCGGTCACGCCATTGCCGGCCGCCGCCGAATAGGCGCGTCGGCCCAGGCTGCAAGCTGCATTCGGGGGTCGGCGCAAGCCGGCCCCCGTTTTCGTTGAAGGCCACCATGAAATTCCTCGACCAGGCCAAGATCTATTGCCGATCCGGCGACGGCGGCG
>CAIMEK010000474.1 GCA_903839965.1 uncultured Acetobacteraceae bacterium
AGCCGTCGTGGGAGCAATCTCCCCGCTCATACTCACCTCACCAACCGCCAGCTTCCACCACCGCCTGGCTAACCCAGCACGACGGCGAAAGCAGGCCGTAAACTACCCCTTTCGGGGCTTATTTTAGTGCCTATGGGGCAGAACCCTGGCCTCGCCTGCCCTGCATGCCGCATACATTCCATGTACAGCATGTTGCACGGGCAGCAGACAGGACCGTTCCGCCATGACCGACCATGCGCTCGACCTCACCCGCCGCCAGGCCATCGCCGCCGCCACCGCCGCCGGGCTTCTCGCCGCCACCGCCCCGGCCGCCGCCCAAACCGCCGCGATCGCCCGCGGCACCGTGTTCGACGACGCCGACGGCACCGCCCGGCGCACCCCCGCGAGCCGCGGCCTCGCCGGCGTCATGGTCTCCAACGGGTGCGAGGTCGTCCTCACCGACGCCGCCGGGCGCTGGAGCCTGCCCGTCGAGCCCGGCGACTCGCTGTTCGTCATCAAACCCACCGGCTGGTCGCCGCCGATCGACCCGGCCACCCAACTGCCCCGCTTCGCCTACCTGCATGCGCCCGAGGGCACCCCCGCCGTCGCCAGTTTCCGCTTCGCCGGCCTCGCTCCCACCGGCCCCCTGCCGGAGTCCATCGACTTCGCGCTGCGCCGCCACGACGAGGCATCGCAGTTCAGCGCCATCCTGTTCACCGACCCGCAGCCCGAGAGCCTGGCGGAGGTCGATTACATCCGCGACGCGGTGGTGGCGCAAACCGTCGAAACGCCGGCTGCCTTCGGCATCACCCATGGCGACGTCATGTTCGACGATCTTTCATTTTACGACCGCTACAACCGCATCGTCGGCAGCATCGGCGTGCCGTGGTTCAACTGCTGCGGCAACCACGACATGAACTACGAGGCGCCGGACAACACGCTGTCGCGCGAAACCTTCAAGCGCGTCTACGGCGCCCGCTGGTACGCCTTCCAGCATGGCGGCGCGACCTTCTTCGCGCTGGACAACGTCGACTACCTGGGCACCAACCCCGCCCCCAGGCATGGCGCCGGGCAATACCGCGGCCGCTTCGGCGAACGCCAGCTCGCCTTCGTGCGCAACGTGCTGGCGCGGGTGCCGAAAGAGGCCCTGGTGGTGTTCTCCTTCCACATCCCGCTGAAAACCCAGCTCGGCACCGGGCCCGCCTCCGCCGCCGTCGATGCCAGGGCCTTCCTGGAGGCGATCGCCTCGCACCCGAACAGCGTGAGCTTCAGCGGCCACACCCACACCAACGAGCACTGGTATCTCGGCGCCGCCGAAGGCTTCGCCGCCGGCGTGCACCCCCACCATGTGCTGGCTGCCGTTTCCGGCAGTTGGTGGAGCGGCCCGTTCGACGAGCGCGGCATTCCGGTGGCGCTCGAGGCCGATGGCAGCCCGAACGGCTTTCACCTGCTGGAGGTCGACGGCCCGCGCTACCGCACCACGCTCATCCCCGCGAGCGACCCCAACCGCGGCCAGCTCCGCATCGTGCTGGACAGCCAGCTGCACGCCGGCGCGCCCGAGGGGATGCGAAACCACCGCGCCGGCTCGCTGTTGCGTGGCCCGATCGAGCGCGCCGCCGCGGCCTCCATCCAGGTGGTGGTGAACTTCTTCGCCGGCGGCCCGCGCTCGACGGTCGAAATTTCGGTCGGCACTGGCGCCTACGCGCCGATGCAGCGGGTGGCGCGCACCGATCCGTTCGTGGTCGAGGTGTATGCCCGCAACGCGGCGACCCTGAAGCGCTGGGTCAAGCCCTCGGTCTCGACGCATATCTGGCAGGCCGCGCTGCCCGCCGGCCTCGCGGCGGGAACCCACCGCGTGAGCGTGCGCGCAACCGACGAGTTCGGCCGCCGCCACGAAGCGTTGCTGGTGCTCGAAGTCACGGCCTGACGGCAATCCCAGCCCGGCCAACGTAACCCGCATTCGCGTCGACCCGCGACAGCCACGCCCTAGCGTGGCGAAAGCGGCTCCGTCATCTGGGAAATTTTTCCTTGCCATCGCTCTGGTTTTATGCTAGGAATGGTTTCGTGGAACCCGCCCCCCTCCCGGCCCCGGTCCGAGCCTTCGCTCCCGAATTCGCGGGTCGGTTCGGCCGCATCCTCGGCTTGCTTGCCAAGCTCGTCGCCGCCGGTTTCCTGCGCAACCCGCGCCTCGTCCTCCCCATCATCCCACTTTGGACCCGGCTCAACCGCGCCGCCCGCCGCTGCGAGCGCCTGATGGCCCACCTCGCCGCCGGCCATCTCCCGAAGCCCCGCAAGCCCCGCGCGCCGTCTTCGGTGTCGCCCGGCCCCAGTGGCCCCCCTCCGAGCGGCCCCGCGCTGCCCACCGGCCGCGGCTGGCTGGTCCGCGAACTCGGTTCCGAGGCCACCTGCTATGGCTCGCAGATGCAGAGCCTGCTCGCCGAGCCCGCCGCCGTCGAACTTTTGCGCCTCGCCCCCACCGCCAACCGCATCGTCAACCCAATCCTGCGCATGCTCGGCATCGGCCCCTACGCCCCCCGCCAGCGCCCGGTCCGCCCCGCACCCGCGCCGCTTCCCGTGGCCGTGCCACCCCCCGCACCCGCGCGACCCCGCGCGCCTGCGCCACGCCGCGAGGAGGACGCCCCCCGCTCCTCCGGCTTCCCCTGGCACCTGCTGCTCACGCAGTCCGAAAAACTGTCCTGAGCAGCCCGGTCCAATTGTGCCCTATTTGTTCCGATTTCGTATCTATTAGCCAGCGCAGCGGGAATCCACCCAGCGCTTTCCGCTCGGCTTCCGCCGCTACTCCATCTCGCGTTCGAGCGCCTCGCCCACGCCGTCCTTGCCGATCCAGATGCCAGCGAACAGAAGCATGCCGACGCTGAAGCTGACCTGGCTGACGAGGAGGGACACGCCCGCCGTGCGCTGGACGATCTACGCGTCCGCCGCGACAACATCTCGACTGCGGAATACCGCGAAGCCGAGAAGTGTGAAATCGCTGTACCGCGCCCGGTTCTTTGGACACAAGGTTGAGCTTAAGCGGCGGCGTTGAGCTTTGCCTGGGTCCAGTTGGCTCGGTCGAGGTTGGGGCTGGCGTGGCCGTTCTTCTCAATCAGCCATTCAGCGTTGTATCGGGTGACGAAAGTGCG
>CAIMEK010000475.1 GCA_903839965.1 uncultured Acetobacteraceae bacterium
CAATCGCGGACACACTGTCGGCGTTCAACGCCCATAGATCCCTGGTTCACCGCGGCTTCGTGCAATCCGGCTTCAACGACGTCCCGCATCCTACCCTGCGACGGCGCATCGCCTCGCGGGACCTCGTTGAACCCTCAAGCAATCCAAGGTGTTGCGGCCGTTTATCAGCGGGCAGAGTTCCTGACCGAGCGGCGGGCCGCACTGGACGCATGGGCTGCGCATATTCTGCGCGCCGCCGAGGGCAAGCCGGCCGCGGTCAACGTGGTGGCCCTGCGCCGGGCATGACCGATCCGAGCCGGGGCGGCTTCCCCGGCATCAAGGGCGGGCCGGCGGGTGTTCAGAGCACCCACCGACCCTAACCCGCAGATCGGGAAAGGACCCCGACCATGCAGGCTATCCAGGCTTCTACCACACCCCGACGCGCCCTATTCGGTGCGCCCGCAGCCCTCGCCCTTGCGGGCCTTGGCATCGCCTCCCGGCCGGCCGTCGCGGCAGCGGGTGCGCCTGATCCGGTGGTAACGCTGCACCGCCAATGGGAGCCGCTGAACGCCGAGGCCGACCGGCTCGCTTTCACGCCGGGCGCCGATCGCTATGAAGCGGACCGCGTGGACGAACTGGCCTACGATGTCCGCCTCGCCATTCTGACCGCTCCCGCAACCACCGCGGCAGGGATGGCGATCAAGCTGCAGCACGCACTCGATGGGTTCCCTTGTGACCTCGGCGAGGCATGGGAAAAGGATGCACAAGCGGCGCTTCGCGAGGCGATGCGATTCCTGACGCGGGAGACGGTGGCATGACCACGAACCCCACGCGCCGCGCCCTACTGGCCGGCGCTGGCGCCGCTGTAGCGCTGCCGGGTGCCATCGCACCGGCCGGCGCCTCACCGTGCCCCGACGCCGATCTGATCCGGCTGTGCGGGGCGTTCGATGCCTGCGAGATGCGACTCTCTGCGATCTTCAATCCGGTCCCTGACGACTACGACGAGGAGACCGCTAACGCGGAGGCGAAACCCAACTACGAGCGCATGTCGGCGCTCCTCGATCGCATGGAAGCCGCTCATGCGACAACCCCCGAGGGCATCCTCGCCCGCGCGCGGACCCTCGGCGTCCATGCAGGCGAAGGTGCCTATTGCATGGACATCGGCCCCACATGGGCGGGTCGCCTAGTCGCGGTGCTGTTGCGTGATGCCCTAGCCCTGAGCGGCTTGCCAATCCCGGCGATGCTGTTGAACCCGGGCAGCGGTGCTGAGCGGGCGGCTGTTGCACCCGTCGTTGCTGCGCCTTTGGATGGGCCTAGTGCGCCCTACACCATCTGCACGAAACCCGGCCGGTGCCCGTGCGCTGATCCATGCTATTGGGGGCGGCAAGCCGTGGCTGATTTGCAGCGAGACGGATGGCCGTTCGGTGCACAAGACGACGAGTTGAGCGGAGCCGTGGCATGATGAATGCCAAGGGGGCGGGCGACGGCTCGCCCCCCGAGCAGTTCACAGGGCCGATTACTGGAGCCGATCTGCTGGCGCTGATAAAGCAAAAAAGAGTGCTGCGCGGCATCGGATACGATGCGCCAAAGGCTGACTCCCTTGAAGAACTGGCCCTAGCTGTAAGCGTCCTTCGAGGGCGAATGAGGCTCGGCAACGGCCTTCTGGGGCCGGTTATGTTCGTTGAAAATCAGGCATTGAGCCAAGAGGAAAGAGAAAGTGACGCCCGAAAGCTGCGCGCGACAGCGGCACTTCAAACGTTGGCTGAGATACTACCCCCCTTAAGGGCGGAGCTCGCAGCCGCCGCAACACACTCCCTCTGGCCACGTCTATTTCAATCTGATTTAAAGGGCATGGATGATTTGCTAGACGCGATTGCGAAATGTTGGGACAATCCATCGCTAATCCCGCGCCAAGAGCACAATATCTTCAACTACAAGAATGCGGCGAGGGCGCACTCAGACGCATACTTAGTTCCCCCCATATCACCGGTGAAAGAGATTGATAACTGGCATCATTTCGCCTCTTATCTCGCGGATAAGTTTCGGGATGTAGTGCAAGCCGCCAACCCCAACAGAGCCCGCCTGGGCACTTCCCACAGTGGGCCGGTTACTCGATTCCTTGCGGCGGTAATCCCGCACATCACCGACCAGACGCAGAACCCTTCCACGGATGCCATCTATCAGCACTTAAGCAAGGGGAACCGTTCCCCTTAGGCGTTGTTCCCGGGAAAATGCGCAGCTTCGATTGTTCCCGTAACAATTCGGCATCTGTCGGATTATGCCTCCTCCTAGGCACTCATGCCGAGCGGAGACACGGAGTGGACGGAACCCAGGCGGATACTTCCGACTTCCTGACTGATGCTGAAACGGCGCACACGCTGCACGTCACGACCAAGACCACCTCACGCTGGCGGATAAACGGCGATGGGCCGCCCTTCGTCCGGGCCGGTGCCCGGCGCATCCTGTATCGCCGATCTGACGTGCTGGCGTGGGCAGCGTCGCGCACGTTCCCGCATCGGGCCGCCGAAGCCGTGCAGAAAAAGGCCGCCTGATGGCTGGACGGAAGCCGGAAATAACGAGTGTGAAGTTTGCCTCTGGGCTATCTGAGCCGTTCGGCAACGTGGTGACGTTGCGCGAGGCCAAGAAAGCCGCCGCCTCCGCGAACGATGGCGCACCGTCCGCTGTCGCCGGGGCCGATCCGAACAGTATCTATCCACCTCCCCGTCGCTACCGGATCAAGCAACCTTGGGTCATCAGGACCGGGCCGCTTGTCGGGCTACGGATGCGGCGGCCAACAGACCGCAGGCGCGCCCTGACCGTCGCGCAGGTGGCCGACCTGGCTAACGCCCATGCCTTCGCTCGCAAGATCGGTCTGCCGCCGAATGGGTTCCTGACGATCGCATGGACATTGGCGGCCGGCTTCGATGACAACGCGTGGCCGGCGATGCAGACCGTCCTATTCGATCGGCTGACCCGCTTCCTGCGCTGCCGCGGCATCGTGACCGCCTACACCTGGGTTCGCGAGCGGGTGCCAGGGCGCGGACATCACACGCATGCCATGATCCACCTGGGCAGCCGGCCGCCCGCGCTGCGGCTGGAGTTGCCCGCCTATCTCAACAGCAGGTTCGGGTTCGCGGCAGGTGGCGTTGACCTGGACGTGGGCGGGTTCGGCATGCACACCGAAGCGATGCAAGCCGGCCGCCTTCGCTACATGGTGAAGGCGATAGACCATGCAGCGTTTCGCTACCATGGCACCGAGACCGAGAACATCGGGGCACTGCTGGGGATAGATCATCGCGGCGGGCAAGGCGTGATCGCCATCAAGCGCGCGGGCACCTCGCAGAATATCGGACGCGCGGCCAGGAAACGGGCCGATTGGCAGGAAATTCGCGAACTGGAAAAGCTGGCGAGCGTCATCAACCCAAAGAAGCCCGGCGCCGACATGGCGCAGGCGGCATAGGCCGAGAGGACCACATGGCGAACACGCCAACGCTGAGCTTTCGGGTGCGGGCCGATCTGCACTCCATCGTGCGCGACCTCGCGCGCGGCATGACCCGCCGGCCCGATATTGTGGACGCGGTTCGGCTGCTGATTGCCGAAGCCGATACTCCTACCGGGCCGACGCTCCCGACCATGCGCCACCTCGTGCAGCGCATCGAAGCCGTGGAAACCTGGCAGGCACGGTATGAGGCGGCGCATGTGCCGACACTGCACACAGCGCACACACTGCAAGCACTGCAAGCAGTGCAAACAGATGCATGCGATGCGGCGCACGATACTGCGGGCAGTGTGTGCAGTGCAGACAGACCGCGGGCCGGACGGATACGCCACATGCCGACGGCAGACCGCCCCCGAGGCCGGCACCTGACGGCCGCCGAGCGGGAAGCCGTAAACGCCAAAATGGACCCGCTCATCAGCGACGGGGAGACCACCAACGCCGAAATCATGCGCATGACTGGTGTGGGGGAACACACCGTCACGGGGCGTCGCAAGGAGTTGGGGAAACCGGCGCCACGGGGGGGCAGACCCCAAACCACCGAAGCTGGAGACTTCACCGGCCCATGGATGACGGGCAATGGCAGGGGCAAGCGTTTTCTGCCCGATGGTAGAGCGGATGTCATGCGCCGGCTTGCCGCGGGTGAAGGAATATCAGCGATAGCCCGGTTGGTTGGCGCGGGGTGGAACGCCGTGGACAAGCTGGCAACGCATGACCGGCGCTGATCTGGCGCGCATGGGGGCCATTTGCGCCCGCCTGCCGCCTGACGATGCGGCATGGGTGGCGAACCGCCTGGCGCCCGCCTCTTATCTCCGGGCCGCCCGTCTCGACCAACGCGACGGGGCGGTGAGGGAGGCGCTAGGGCGCTATTCGGATTGGTGCCAATACCGCGCGGCCGAGGCGCTGGCGCGCGAGCTGCGGAACGCTACAGCCTGCCCGCACGCCATCGGCGAACGCGCGGACCTACTGCGGCGCATCATTCAATTGAGCGGCGATAGGCCCATTGGCGCGAGCCAGATCACCAACATCATGAACGGCTATCGCTCGGGGAATTTGTAGTATTCGTCTGAGGAAATTGCAAATGTGTTAGTCCATATAGAAGCCTCAACCAATGAGGCTTCGCCATGGATTTGGTTTCGTCACTGCGCCCGACCAGCACCGACCCGCAGACCATCGCCGCTGCCATCATTCGCGCCGAGGCCGCGCACGCCGAGGCTATCGAACGCGCGAACAATCTTGAGCGGCAAATGCGGGCAGTGCTGGCAGATGCCAGCGATGCGGAATTGGACACCCGCGAGCGGGAGGCGGCCGTATCGCACCGGGCCGCCGAACGGATCGGAGCCATCCTCGAACAGTTGCGCACGATGCTGGCCGCCACCGCTGCGCCCGCCTTCAACCGCATCCAGAGGTTCTACTGATATGCCACGCCAAACCATCCCGCTTCCGACCCGATTTGCACACCTTCGCGGGCTTGCTCCCAAAGACAAGCCCACCGCTGACAAGCAGGTGCCCGCCAAGGTCAAGGCGATCGTCAAGCCCAAGGCCAAGGCAGCCAAGCCCACCGACTGCGTCGACGATGCCGGGTCAATGTCATTCGCCCATCTGGCCGGATGCAGCATCGCCCCGGCGCTCCGGGAGAAAGATCGCGAGGAAACCGACCCCGCCGCATCCTGGGACAGCGCCATGCGCGCCGCCAGCCGCGGCTAAAATGAAAGACAGCACAATGAACCTGATTGCATCCTTGCGGCCCGTGGCAACCGATCCCGATAGCATCCGCGCTGCCATCGCGCGGGCCGAGGCGGCACATACCGACGCGGTCGCCAAGGCAAATGCACTCGAACGGAATATGCGCGCGCTACTGCTGACAGCGACCGACGCCGAAATGGAGCAGGCCGAGCACGACGCCGCAAAGGCGCATCGCGACGCGGAACGCATCGACGCGCTGCTCCCCGAACTGCGGGCGGCATTGGCGCGATCGGAGAACAGCGCCGCGGCGGATAGCGTGCGCGCCCTGGAGGCCGAGGCCGCCCGACTGGCAGCCGCCCTCGATGCCGCAATGCGCAAGACGTATCCGGCGGCGCTGGCCGCTGTGACGGCGCTACTGGTCAAGGAAGCCGAGGCCGAGGCGGCGTTGCGCAAGTGGACCCGCGCGCGACTCGATTGCATAGCACGGGGCGAGGCAACAGCCGATGATCTGACCACGCCCCCCGAGCAGCCCAGCGCGCAACTCGGCGGGCGCGACCTCCTCCGCAACCTTGTCCAGATGCCCACGATAACCGGCAAGCTGGGAGCCGAAGGCGCCATCTGCCCGCCTAGTGACGAACTGCGGCGCGGCCAGGGGTTCGGCGAATGGGTCGAGGCGAACAACGCGCAAATCGAGCGGCAAGCCGCCCTGCGCCGGCAAGACGAGGAGCTTACCCGCCGCAACAATGAAGCCCGCGTGCGATCTTTCGACCGGGCACATGGGCCGGTGCGGTTCGCTGGCACTTCGCCGCCCAGCGAATTGAACATAGTGGCCGGATTCGAAGATGATCCAATCGAACCGACCGGAGGGGCTATCGGGGGAGACGGTTGGGGGGCGGCGTTCGCCCGTGCTGCGGCAGAGGGCGGACGATGAGCGCCCAAGGGACCTCCCGCGAGGTGACCCTTACTGTCCGCGGCCAGAAATGGGGCGGATGGCAGGGCGTCCGCATCACGCGCGGGATTGAGCGTTGCCCGTCTGACTTCGCGCTCACGCTGTCCGAGCGGTGGCCGGACCAGCCGGGGGAAATGTTTGCCTTGGCTGGCGACCCCGTAATCGTCTCGATTGGCGACGATCCGGTGATCACCGGCTACATTGACCGTGTGATGCCGACGCTATCGGCGCGCGGACACGAAATCCACGTGCTCGGGCGCGGCCGGTGCGCCGACCTGGTGGATTGCAGCGCCATCGCGGACAACTCGCAATTCGTGCTGCGTAGCGTATTCGACATCGCGACGATGGTTGCGGCACCCTACAATATCAAAGTGGTGCAGACCGATACCGGAACGGCGGTCCTGCCGAACCAACCGAGGGCCAACGACGGGGGGATTATCCCGCAACTCAACGTCACGCTGGTTGACACCCCTTGGGCCATCATTGAGCAGATCACCCGGTTTGCTGCGTTGCTGGCATATGAGGACACTGCGGGCAACGTGGTCCTGTCATCGGTTGGCACCCGCAAGCACGTATCCGGATTCGAGCAGGGCGTGAACGTGCAGGCGGCATCGGCGCATTTCGGTGCTGACATGCGGTATTCGGAATACACCGCAGTGGCGCTGGCCATTGATATTCAAACCGAATCGGGCTTGCCGCGCCCAACCGGAACCATGTCGCCCGCAAACCGCGTGGCGACGGTCCATGACGAGCCCGCATCGGCATTCAAACGCCACGATGGCACCCCCCGGCGCCGCCCGTTGATTATCGTTTCCGAGCAGGGGAATGGGTCTCTCGACGTGGTCAAGATTCGGGCGAATTGGGAAGCTGCTCGCCGGCTAGGCAGATCGCAGGCCGTGACCGTGACGTGTGATACCTGGCACGATGCTGCGGGCCGCCTATGGACGCCAAACATGACGGCCGACGTGGTGCTGCCGAGAGTGCATATCGACGGCAAGGGATGGCTGATCTCTGAGGTTACGTTCTCTGTCGATACTACGCGCGGACGCGTAGCCGACGTGACGTTGATGCCCAAGCAAGCCTTCATTCCAGCGCCGCCGCCCGTGCTGAACGACGGGCAACTCCTCGATGCGATTACCGAAGGCGCTCGGCAGCAGAATGCCACTCGGCCGGACTTCAACCCACGACTGCACGACACGGTGGGCGGGTTCTGATGGGCTGGCGGGGAGGGCCACCCCCTTCCCCCAACCCTTCGGGTCCTCCGCCACCATCCGGACGTTGCGCGGTTTGGCAAGCCCGACGCGTCGCTAGGCACAAACATCTTCATAGGTAGCATCATCACATGGCCGACATTCCGACCGCTTCGACTGCTGGCGCGCTTGCCAAGGTGTTGGGCGTGAGCGAGCGAATCATTGCGAGCCGTAAGGCCGCTGGCCGCCTCCCGGTGCTGGCCGGTGGCGCGGTTGACTTGCACGCCGTTGTCCGCGCTGGCGCCGCCACACTGTTGCAGCAACGCCCTGCCGGTGGGGGCGCAACCGACCTGACCGCGGCCGAGGCTTTCGACGATGGGTTGCGCGCGGCTGCGTCCACGACGGCGCACCTGATCGTCACCCGGATAGCTCAAGCCGGCCCCGGCGCCGACGTGGGCAAGATCGCTGCAACCGCACTCGCCGAGGCGTTGGACATGACCGGCGTTGCGGCTGGCGAGCCGGTGCCCAGCCGACTCAAGCCGATGGCCGCGGCATAGCGGGCGCGAACCGTTCGCACCCCGTCCGCACCCGCAACCCCGCAGAAACGGCCGAATCTCTGCGGACTCTGCGAACTGCGGACCCCTTTTTGGGGGGCTGTAGCTAGAGACACATGACGATCTGGAAATGTCCCCTGATGCGGGAGCGTGGCGAAGGACCCCGAGGCCCGGGGGAAGGAAACTCCACTCAATGCAACGCGACCAAGGCGGCCGCTGCAACGGTCGGGTGGCCGCATTCCCCCACCCGACCGTTGCAGTGGAACCGAACACCTAGCGGAAGGAAACTCCCAACACCTGAGCACCCTGAGTGTCCGGGGCATTGCGAAGAACTACGTGGCAATGAATGTCCACCTTTGTTTTCCCTCCATACCCATTTGGCATCAAAATGTCATCTTCGACAAGTGTTACCTCTGCCGTTTGTTTGAACTGCCGTTCCAAGGATGGACCGACCAGAAAGCTACCGAACAGAAGAAACCAACCCCACTCCGGATTTCCAAACTTGGACGCTTTATTGGCAGCAAGTTTGCAGCTTGCTTTTGCCGCATAAATCTGCCCAAAATTATTTACCGCTTCCTCGATGTTTTTACACGTATTCACATCGGTCTTACATGAAGTCGAGCTTTTTGCATCGGGTGCAATTGATCCAGGTGCCGATGTGGGTGTCCGTGATGGTGCAGGGGGCTGAACATCTGCCCCATGCACCGGCGCTAGCGCGGTAGGTAAGACGGGTGCCGGTGGTGACTCTTGGAAGGCGTTCCAGCCAAAACGGTAATCAGACTCGCTGAGGCGGCGGGCATCGGCCGGAGCGAGGCGACGCTGTGCTTCACGGCAGCCCGCCTCCATCCGGCGGTCGCTTTCCCCACTGGTCGCACGGCTGCAGGGGCCTGGATTACGTAGGCTTCGCTGAGAAGCCCAGTAGTCGGCGCCGGCCCGCTCCAGTGGGGCGAGCGTCGCGAACCATTTCTCGTAAGCCGTCCTATCAGCGAGGCCATCAGAATACGCCATGGATTGGGCGTGAGCGGCGTTCACCAGCGGCATCCCGACAGAGGCGACTAACGCCCCCCAAACTGTTGCGCGCACGCCCAGAGTAAACCACGAGGCGCCTAGATCGTGTTGGATCGGCGGATGCCCCGGCACACGGCACGCTTTGGTCAGCACGGGTGAGCCTCCAAAACGCTGCCGAATATGGCGATGACCATATCTGCCTCCTATGGCGTCCACGGTAGCATAAAGCCTTGGGCGGAACAATCCGAGACAGACACGGCTCGGCACCCGCAGAGCTCCGGCCGTTACGCAAACGAGCGTAGGAGGGGCGGCCTGGACCTGACCGCTGCCTGGATGTTCGCATAACCGCGAAAGATGCCCATCGCCAGCACTTCACGGGCGAGGCATCCGGCCTGGAATCGATCCGAAAGGGTCCGCATGGGGTCCGCAAGGGTTTTGGCAGACCAAAATGGCGGTTGGAATAGTCCCGCAAAAAGGCGATAATCTATTGAATTATAAGGGAAATGGAGGGGGTTGGATTCGAACCAACGTAGGCGTGCGCCAACGGATTTACAGTCCGTCCCCTTTAGCCACTCGGGCACCCCTCCTCGACAGCCCGCGCCGATAGCGCCAACCCGCCGTTCTTGTCAACGAAGCACCGGCGCTGCGGTTGGCGTTTGTCGGCCACGCGGCCGCGGGTTATACGGAGATTGTTATGAAACCTCCACAGCAGAAACGCCCCGGCAACCGTAGCTCGGGAGGCGGCGACCAGCGGAAACCCGGCGGTCCGGGCGATGGGCCCGATCGCAATCGCCAGGGCGGCCCGCGCCGGTTTGGTGGCTTCACTGAGGGCGGCCAGCATCGCGATGGCGGGCCGCGCCAGGGGCAGGGAGATCCAGCCAGGGCGGGGCAGCGCGGCACTACCCGCCCGGACCAGCAGCGCGCGCGTGACGATCGCCCGTCCGGGCCGGCTCGTCCGCACGCTCCGGCCCAGGGCGAGGCGCATCGTTTCGACACGCGCCTGCACAGCGTTCCACGGCCCGCCGACGCTCCGTCCGCTCCGCGCCAGGCCGAGTTCCGCCCGCGTGAACCGCGCCCCGGACCCGATGCGCCGCGCGGCACGGTGTGGCTCTATGGCACGCACGCCGTCGTTGCCGCGCTGGCCAATCCGGCGCGCCGGCTGCGCCGCCTGCTGCTGACCGAGGAGGCCGAAGCGGCGCTGCTGGTGCATCGCAAACTGCCCTGGCCGCTGCCTCCCGAGCGCGTGGAGCGGGGGCGGCTCGATCACCTGCTCGGCCGCGATACTGTGCACCAGGGTGCCGCGGTGCTGGCGGACCTGTTGGTCACGCCGGTGCTGACGCAGGTGCTTGAGCGGCCCGGGCCCCTCATCGTGCTCGACCAGGTATCCGATCCGCGCAATGTCGGGGCGATCCTGCGTTCGGCTCAGGCCTTCGGCGCGGCCGCGGTGATCGTGCAGGAACGCAATGCGCCGGATGAAACCGGCGCCCTGGCCAAGGCGGCCTCCGGCGCACTGGAGACGGTGCCGCTGCTGCGGGCGGTCAATCTCGCCCGCACGCTGGTGGCATTGAAGGCCTCCGGGTGCTGGGTGCTGGGCCTGGATTCCGGTGGCGCCCCGCTGGTCGGGGCGGCCTTCGCGGAACGGCGCGTGGCGTTGGTGTTGGGCAGCGAAGGGGAGGGGCTTCGGCGCCTCACCCGCGAGAGCTGCGACGAGCTGGCCGGCATTGCCATGCCTGGGGCGGGGCGCGGCATGGACAGCCTCAATGTGTCCGCCGCTGCCGCGGTCGCGTTGTACGAGCTGGGCCGCCGCGGCTGATGGCCGCCCCGGCGATGTGAGGCGGCCCCTTCGCGCTGGTCGTCCCGGAGCCGCCCCGCGGGTCATGCCATGTCGTCAGTCCGGCAGCACCTTGCCGCGCGTTTCGAATGCGAAGGGAACGATCAACAGCCCGATACCGAAGGCGATGGCGGTGAATGCCACCGGCGTGCCGAGCGTGCCCATCGCATTCACCGACGCCGCGAGTGCGAAGTTCACGCCCGCGCCGATGAAGCGGCCGACCGAGGTGCAGAAGGCGAAGGCCGTGGCTCGCACCTCGGTGCCGAACAGCTCCGGCAGCCAGAGACTGAATATGGCGAAATTGCCGCCGGCGAAGCCGAGGAAGAACAGCACGATGATGAACACCGGCAGGGCCGCACCCGTCGGCAGGTAGAACGCCCAGCCGAACCCGAGGACGATGGTCAGCGCCATGCCGAGGAAGTAGACGGCCAGCGTTGACCGCCGCCCGATCCGCTCCGCGAGCAGCGGCAAGGCAAGGCAGCCGAAGATGGTGCCGACCGACAGCAGCGCGGTACCGAAAGAGGCCATGCGCGCGGCCGAGGGGCCGTCCATGCCCTGGGCCCGCGCGAGGATGGTGATGGCGGTGGGCTCATACACGGCCGCCGCCCACAGCCCGATCACGGCCACGGAAAGCAGCCCCGACATGACAATGGTACGGCCGAGATAGGGCGGGCGGAAGATCTGCACGAGCGGGCTGCGGCGACGCGCGGCCTCCTGGTGCTTGTGCTGCCAGCGTTCAGGCTCTTTGACGCTGAGCAGCGTCACCACCGACACCACCACCGGGAACAGGCCGCACAGGAACATCGCCCGCCAGCCGTAGGCTGCGCCGACCGTGTAGTTGAGGGCCGCGGCCAGGAAGAAGCCGAAGTAATAGCCGGTCTGCAGGTAGCCCGCGCCCATCTTGCGACGGTCCTCCGGCCAGGCCTCGGCGACATACGTGCCGGCCATCGCCCATTCACCGCCGATGCCAATGCCCGCAAGGAAGCGGAAAGCGCCGAGTTGCCAGATGTCGTTGGCGAATGCCGCCGCGCCGGTGAACAGCGCATAGATCAGTACCGTCGCGGCCAACGTTCTGGTGCGGCCGAAGCGGTCGGCGATCGGGCCCCAGATGAACGACATGCCCCAGCCAATGAGGAACAGGGCGAACATGATCGAGCCGACCCGGCCGATGTTGGCCAGCGAGCTTTCCATGCCGGATTTCGGCAGCAATTCGGTCAGTGCCGGGCTGAGAACCAGGGCGTAGATCACCGAATCCATGCCGTCGAGAGTCCAGCCCGCCCAGGCGGCCCAGAAGCCGATCACCTGCTGGCGGTTGAGCGGAGTACGCTGTCGTGCGCCGGCGGCAGTGGCCCCTAAAACGACTGGCGCGTGGGACATTTGGTTTCCTCCGGAGGGCGTTGTTCGCCGTTTGGTATATGACCGGCAAGCATCGCTGGATAGGTCTGCGAAGCCTTCGGGTGATCAGGATATGTTAACGAAGTCGCCAGACAATCCACCAGCGGAAAACCGAGCAAACTGTCGCCCACAGGTAAGCTGTCGTGAATGATCCACCCGGCAAGGAACGGCGCAGGCTTCCCCATTCGCAGTTGGCCGAGATCGTCCGACGTCATGAGATGTTCCGCGAATCGCGGTCCGGCGGAAGGCGCGCGGTATTGAACGAATGCGATTTCTCCGGCCTCACTTTGAGCGGACTGGATTTCTCGCACGCCGACTTCAGCGGTTCATCGTTTCATGGAACCAATCTCAGAGAGTGCCGGTTCGAATGCGCGACCGTGTTCGGTTGCGATTTCCGTCAGGCCGACCTGCGGAACGCCAGCCTGATGCGCGCCGACCTGCGAGGCTGTTACTTCGCCGGGGCCATACTGATCGGTGCCAATCTGTTCGAGGCGGACCTGCGCGAAGGCGTGCATGTTCAACGCGGCCGCAGCGGCGAATTCCATGTCCTGCACCCCGAGGACAAACCCACCGCCGTTTCCGGCGCGGATTTCTCCGGCGCCAATCTGACCAACGCCAGTCTGTCGGGCGTGGTCGCGATGAAAACCGACTTTTCCGACGCGATCATGCGCGGGTGCAAACTGGTGCGTGCGCATGTGCGGGGGGCCAACTTCAGCAACTGCGACCTGGAAGGGGCCGACTTTTCCCAGGCGGACACACGGGACGCATGCTTCCGCGGCGCGGTAACCGCGGGCGCCAATTTTGCTTATGCCAACCTGGCCGGCGCGGATCTGTTCGACGTGCTGTCGGATGCGCCAAAAGGCCGTCCGATCGCCGAGTCGGACGTGGAACTCAAGGAGCTCTTGCGTCTGCATCTGAGGTTTATCGGCACCGGCGGGTCCGACGGCCAATCGCTCGACCTTAGCGGATTTGACCTGCGGAACTCCGGCTCCATGGCCGGCGCCTGCCTCACCATGCTCATGGCCAAACAAACAGTGTTCTATGGGCTCGATCTTTCACGCGTCGCCATCCAGGCGGCAAAATGCGCCGACGCCGATTTCCGCAACTGCAAGCTGGACGAGGCCGACATGCGTGGCATCCAGCTTGCCGGAGCCAAGCTGAACAACGCCACGATGCGCAAGGTGAAGCTGGGTCCGCTGCGGCTCGATCAGGACCGGCAGATCAGCACGGACCTCTCCGGGGTGAGCATGCGCCATGCGGACCTCGTGGGCGCCGACATGCGGGGCGTATTGCTGGTTGGCGCCGACCTGTCATTTGCGGACCTGAACGGCGCCAACCTCACGGGTGCCGATTTGACCAATGCCGGGCTGAACTCCTGCACGGTAACCCAGGACCAACTCAACACCACGCGCAACGGCAATGGCGCGGGCATTCCCTGGAAACCCGCCGCGGGACTGCCGGCCGGCGGACAAGAAAATGCACCAGGCGGACGCTGACAATCAGTCATGCGCCGACATCCCGCCGATGCGTGCCTGCGGGTGGTTCCATAGCTGCTGATCGCTTCCAGAGCCATCGCGGAACCATTCCGCAGCCGCCCGGACAACCTGACCAGGCCTCTCAGCCCGGTCAGGTCGGGCGACTCGATCGTTGATCATCGTGCTGGCGCAGGTCTAATCTGCTCTCGAATGGGCGATAGAGGCCGCTCATCCGGAGACCTTCGACCCCATGGATTGGTCACGTGATGATTGCGGTATGCGAGCATGCGGAGGCGTGCCGGGCGGCGCGCAACTCTTTGCGGGACCGTGGTTGGACCGCTCGCCGTCATGTATGACCAGACGCTGAATTTCAGTTCGGTCTTCGTGGCGTTCGACCAGTTGGTCGCGGGTGCCGGGCTGACGATTTTGCTCACGGTGCAGGCCATCGTTCTGGGCATGCTGATCGCCGTTACCTGCGCCTGGGCCAAGACCAGCGGACCGACCTGGCTGCGGCCGGCCATCGGCTTTTATGTGGAAGCCATCCGGAACACACCGTTCCTGCTGCAACTCTATTTTTTCTTTTTCGGCCTGCCATCGCTCGGCATTCGCCTGCCGCCCACCCAGGCGGCGCTGCTGACCATGGTGATCAACCTGGGCGCCTATGCGACGGAGATAGTACGCGCGGGAATTGAATCGATCCCGCACGGGCAGACCGAGGCCGGGCGGGCGCTGGGCCTGGGACCGTTGCAGATCTTCCGCCTGATCATCCTGCCGCCGACGCTGCGCGTCATCTATCAGCCCCTGGCCGGGCAGTTCACCATGATGCTGCTGGGGTCCAGCGTCACGTCGGCGATCTCGGCCAACGAGCTCACCTCCGCGGCGAACCTGTTGCAGTCCATCAATTTCCGGACCTTCGAGACCTATCTCATCGTCACCTTCATGTATCTGGCGATGGCGTTCGCCTTCCGGGGCGTGCTGGGCCTTGGCTATGCGCTGACCGTGGGGCGCAAGCAGTCATGATCCGCGACCTGAACGCCAACGACTTCGTCTACATGCTGATGGCGGCCCGGTGGACGGTTCTGCTGTCGATCATCGCCATCGTGGGCGGCGGCGTGGTGGGCCTTGCGGTTGCGCTGGCCCGGCTATCGCGCTTCGCAGCGGAACGTTTCATCGCCCTGGCTTACATTCAGTTCTTCGAGGCGACGCCGCCGCTGATGCAATTGTTCCTGGTGTTCTTCGGGGGCTCGCTGGTGGGCGTGCGGTTCGACCCGTGGACCGCGGCGGCCATTGCCTTCAGCCTGAATGCCTCGGCGTTCCTGAGCGATATCTGGCACGGCTCGGTCATGGCCGTGCCCAACGCGCAGTGGGAGGCGGCACGCTCGCTCGCCTTGCCCTGGGGGCACACGCTGCGCCTGGTGGTGATGCCGCAGGCAGCCCGGATTGCGGTGGCCCCAACGATCGGCTACCTGGTACAGCTCATCAAATCCACGTCGCTGGCGTCGATCATTGGATTCATCGAACTGGTGCGCGCGGGCCAGTTCATCAACAACGCCACGTTGCAGCCGATGGCGGTGTATGGGTTCGTCGGCTGCGTGTTTTTCGTGCTCTGCTGGCCACTGTCGAAACTCAGCCAACGCCTCGAAGACCGGCTGGGACGGGGTTTCCAACACGGATAGTCATGGGAGAACGGATCATGAAAAAAGTCATACTGGCCTTATGTTCGGCGCTTGCCGTGGCGTTGTGGCTGCCGCCAGCCATTGCCCAGACGGTGGACGACATCATCAAGCGGGGCGAACTGGTGGTCGCGGTCGACCTGACTGATCCGCCATGGGGCTTTCTGGACGCGCAGCAGCAGCCGGCCGGCTACGATCCGGTCTTCGCCCAGATGCTGGCCGACCGGATGGGCGTGAAGCTGCGGATCGAGCGGGTCACCAGCCCGACCCGTATCCAGTTCCTGCAAAGCGGGCGTGCGGACGTCGTGATCTCCACCTTGTCGGTCACCGCGGAGCGGGCCCGGCAGGTGTGGTACACCATGCCGTACGCATCCAATTCGCTGTACCTCATTGCGCCCAAGGACAAGGCGTACAAGACCTACGCCGACCTCAAAGGCGCACGCGTGGCGGTGCCGCGTGGCAGCCCGCAGGACCAGACGGTCAGCAAGATGGCGCCGGACGCCATCGTCATGCGGTTCGACGATGACGCCAGCGCGCAGCAGGCCCTGATGACCGGGCAGGCGGACTTACTGGGCGGTGGCATAACGGTTCCTATTGCGCTGAACAAAATGCAGCCTGGCAAGAACTACGAGACGAAAATTACGCTGAACAACCTTTTCATGAGCATGGCGGTAAAAAAGGGCAACGCCGACCTGCTGCAGTTCTGTAACACGTTCATCTTCCTGGTGAAACAGAGCGGCGAGCTTGAAGAGCTGTCGCTCAAATACCTGCAGGTTCCGCTGGGAACACTTCCGATATTCTGACGCAAATAGCGGCCGGGTGACCCCCGGCCGCTATTCCCGAGGCGCCGCTATTTTGCTAGTTAGGTGCCGGCGGACAGCACTTCGCGCAAGAGGACGGGCAATGAGTTTCGCAGCAGACATGCC
>CAIMEK010000476.1 GCA_903839965.1 uncultured Acetobacteraceae bacterium
CAGCGATCTCTCTTCCAGATCGACGTTCAGCGTATAGCTGCCGGACCTTGCGGCCGTACAGCGCATGCCATCGGTAATGGACCTCCACTTCCTGGCTGGGATGGGCAGAATGGTCCCCCAATCGCGGTTGGAAGAAAGAACTACCTGTTCGTGGGCTCGGATTCCGGTGGTGAGCGGGCCGCCGCGATCTCCACCATCGTGCAGACCGCCAAGCTGAATGGCCTCAATCCCGAGGCCTACCTGAAAGACGTCCTGACCAAGATCGCCGACGGCCATCCCATCAACAGGATCGCCGAGCCGATGCCGTGGCGGATCACCGCCGCGAGTCCGGCACCAGCGCTGTAGCCAACCCATAAGCGCACCAGCCGCAGTCCGGCGCTCTCAACGGCGCCCATACCAGGCACAATCAACGGCACGCTCACCCCACATCGGCGCGCCGCTGACCGGATCGGTCCTGTGTTTCCCAGTACCGATCCCGGTGACGGGCCAACCGCCCCGGCCTCGCCTCACGCCGGCCGCACGTTCCACGGATACGACATCGGCCCCTGCAGCACGCCGGTGATCCGCTTGCTGTAGGCCGTGCGCCGGAAATACTGCCCCAGCGGAACCGTTCCCGCCTCGTCCAGCGACAGCCGCCCGAGCGCCTCCGCCGCCTTTGCCTGCCCGGTGCGGTCCGGTGCCTCCAGCCAGGCCTGCACGAGGTCCTCCGCCGACTTGCTGTTCCACCAGCCATACCAGCCGCTCGCGCCCTGCCCGCGCTGCACATAGGTGATGGCCGGCGTGCCCAGCCCCACCGCCAGCCCCGTCGTGTGGAAGATGCTCCAGCCGCCTTTGTCCACCGATTCGCGGTTGTTGCGCCGCTGTACGACGGTGCCATAGTCGCTATGCTGCAGATCGACGTTCATCCCCATCCGCCGCAGCGTATCCTCGGTGACCTGGCCGAACGCGTTGTGGATCGGCACGTCGGTCGCGCTGAGCACCACGGTCTTCTGGTTCGCGTAGCCCGCCGCCGCCAGCGCCGCGTGGGCCTTCTCGATGCTGCCGGGCATCACCGCGTCGCCCGCATCGGCATAATACGGCGTGTGCTTCGGCCACAGGCTGCGGCACTCCGTCCACAGGGACTGGTCGTCGCCCTGCGACGCCCGCATGTAGCTGTCCTGCTGCACTGCCAGTCGCACCGCCTGGCGCAGCCGCACATCGTCGAACGGCGGCTGCAGGCAGTTCAACCGCATCATCGCCAGCGTGCCCGCCGGGTCGGCGACCGCGAGCGTGATGTTCCTGTTCTTCATCAGCATCGGCTGCAAATCGTTCAGCGGGCTGTCCCACCAATCCACCTCCCCGTTGATCAGGGCCGCGTTGGCGGTGGCGGGATCGGGGATGATCAGCCATTCCACCCGCTGGAAATGCGCGACCTTGCCGCCCGTCGCCCATTCCGGCGCCTCCGGGCGCGGCCGGTAGCCCGCGAACTTCTCGTAAACCACCTTGCTGCCGGCGTTGTATTCCGAGGCGACGAAGCGGTACGGGCCCGATCCCACCATCTCCGTCACCGCCTTCGCCGGGTCGGTCAGCGCCAGGCGCTCCGGCATGATGAA
>CAIMEK010000477.1 GCA_903839965.1 uncultured Acetobacteraceae bacterium
GCTGCACCCGCACCCGATCGACTGGACCAATATCCCGGGCTGCACGTATTGCCGTCCGCAGGTGGCCTCGGTCGGCTTCACCGAGGCGCGGGCGAAGGCCGCGGGACATGAGGTGAAGGTTGGCCGCTTCCCGTTCATCGGCAACGGCAAGGCGATCGCGCTGCGCGAGCCCGAGGGCATGGTGAAGACGGTGTTCGACGCCAGGACCGGCGAGTTGCTGGGCGCCCACATGGTCGGCGCCGAGGTCACCGAGCTGATCCAGGGCTACGTCATCGCCCGCACGCTGGAAAGCACGGAAGCCGACCTGATGCACACGATCTTTCCGCATCCCACGGTCAGCGAGACCATGCACGAGGCCGTGCTTGACGCGTATGGGCGGGCCATCCATTTCTGAAGGCCGGGGCTCCGCCGTCGCGCGGAGGCGCGCGCCGGGCCTGGTGGGGTGCGGGGCAATGCCCCGCTACTGTTGGGATATCCGCATGACCACGCGCATCGTCATCGACCACGCCGCCGACCGCGCCATCCGGCACCCGGAAAAGCTGCGGCGGCCCGACAACCCGATCCAGCGCAAGCCGCAGTGGATCCGGGTGAAGGCGCCGACGCACCCGGTCTATCACGAGACCCGCGAACTCATGCGCGACCACCAGTTGAACACGGTGTGCGAGGAAGCCGCCTGCCCGAACATCGGCGAGTGCTGGAGCCAGCGCCACGCCACCATGCTGATCATGGGCGACACCTGCACGCGCGCCTGCAGCTTCTGCAACGTGCGCACCGGCCAGCCCGGCGCGCTGGATGCCGGCGAACCGGCGCGCGTGGCCGATGCGGTGGCGCGGCTGGGGCTGCGCCACGTGGTGGTTACCTCGGTCGACCGCGACGACCTGGCCGACGGCGGGGCGGCGCATTTCGCCGCCGTCATCCGCGCCATCCGCGCCGCCGCGCCGGGCACCACCATCGAGGTGCTGACCCCCGACTTCCTGCGCAAGCCGGGCGCCGTCGAGGTGGTGGTCGCGGCGCGGCCGGACGTGTTCAACCACAACCTGGAAACCGTGCCGCGGCTGTATCCGTCGATCCGCCCGGGCGCGCGCTACTACCAGTCGCTGCGCCTGCTCGACAGCGTCAAGCGGCTGGACAGCGGCATCTTCACCAAGTCCGGGCTGATGGTCGGGCTCGGCGAGCAGCGCCCCGAAATTCTGCAGGTGATGGACGACCTGCGGGTGGCCGACGTCGATTTCCTCACCATCGGCCAGTACCTGCAGCCCACCGTCAAGCATGCCGCGGTGGCCGAATTCGTCACCCCCGAGGCGTTTGCCGACTACGCCACCCTGGCGCGCGCGCGCGGCTTCCTGCTGGTGTCCGCCACCCCGCTCACCCGCAGTTCGTCCCACGCGGACGCCGATTTCGCCGCGCTGCAGGCGGCGCGGGCACGGGCGGCGGCCTGACCATGCCGACGCACGCCGAAAGCCGCGTCGTCGCCTGGCGGCCCGAGCAGATGTGGGACCTGGTGGCCGACGTCGACAGCTATCCGAAATTCCTGCCCTGGTGCGTCGCCGCCCGGGTGCGCGAGCGCACCGACACCATCCAGGTCGCCGACATGACGATCGGCTTCGGTCCGTTCCGCGAAAGCTTCACCAGCCGCAACGCCCTGTTGCGCCCGCAGTACATCAAGGTGCGCTACGAGCGCGGCCCGTTCCGCTATCTTAACAACGACTGGACCTTCGCCGCCGACCCGCGCGGCTGCAAGGTGGATTTCTGGGTCGATTTCGAGTTCCGCAGCCGCCTCCTGCAGGCCGCCATCGGCGTGGTGTTCAACGAGGCGACACGGCGCATGGTGAACGCCTTCCTGCGCCGCGCCCGCGAGGTCTACGGGCCGCCGCCGGTCGCCGTCGCCGCCGCGCCTCGTGTCCGCCCGCAACGGGTCTGACCCCACCCGGCGATAGTTCATCCCATCCGCTCTGCCCTTGCATGGCCCGCGGTCTGGCGTTGTCGCCCGGTTGCTGCTTTGCTGTGCCGTCAGCCACGGAGAACAGGTCGCCATGAACTTCGCCCCGCCGCGCCCCGATCCCACCCTGCCGCCGGTGCGCGTGAACCTCTACTCCGACACCCAGACCCGCCCGACGCCGGCGATGAAGGCGGCGATGATGGAGGCCGAGGTCGGCGACGAGCAGGCCGGCAACGACCCCTCGATCTGGGCGCTGTGCGACCGCATGGCCAGCTTCCTCGGCAAGCAAGCCGCGGTGTTCCTGCCCAGCGGCACCATGTGCAACCAGGTTGCCCTCATCACCCACTGCCGGCCCGGCGACGAGGTGCTGGCGCACGAAAGCGCCCACATCCTCAGCAACGAAGGCAGCGCCGGCGCCGCGCTGACCGGCGTGCAGATCACCGGCCTGCGCGGTGCGCGTGGCCAGTTCGACGTCGATGCGGTGCGCGCCGCGCTGCGCCCGAAAACCCGCTACGCTCCGCCGCAGGTGTTGCTGGAGGTGGAGCAGACCGCCAATGCCGGCGGCGGCACGGTGTGGCCGCTGGAGCGGCTGAATGCGGTGGCCGCCCTCGCCCACGAGGCCGGCCTGGCCACCCATATGGACGGCGCCCGCCTGCTCA
>CAIMEK010000478.1 GCA_903839965.1 uncultured Acetobacteraceae bacterium
CTTGAGGCCGTAGCGCAGCTTGATGTCTCGGGCCGCATCGCACTGCTCAATCCAAATCTCGTGGAATTTCCGGGAACCCATGGGCTGATCCTCCGTTCAGTCACGTTGTCATTTACCATCTGCCTGGCCTTCTGACTCGAGCGTGATTTGGCCTGGTCAGGATAACTCCGAGTTGCCGGGAAGTTGAACAGGAGGTTGGCGATGACGGTTGCGATCATGCAGGCGGATTTGAATGCGACTGGCCGATCTGGCGGCGGAGGCACGCGGCACCACAATCATTGCCACCTGCCGGCGGTGCCCCTCGGCCGATCTGGCGGACCGGGAGATGATCGAGCCCCTGCCCAGCCCGACGTCGAGCGATATCAGCGGGTACGGCGTCCGCCTATCGTCATCCGGGCCCGCTGGCCTGTCGACCGACGCGGTCGCTCTCAGCGCTGGCATGACGCTGTTGCCGAACGGCTTGCCCTGCAGGCCATCGTCGATCTCGACCTCGACACGCTGGCCAGCACAGAACCGCCCCGAGGTTTCGGCCGCGACTGATGCCGCGTGCCGAGAATCACGCTCAACAGACATCAAACACGGGGGTCAGTTCCCGGTGTCGCTTGATACCGCAGGCACCCCCAGCCTCACCTTACGATCGCGGCACGCGATGGCAGGTGATCCGCGGCTGCACTGCGCCAGCCGGCGGGTGCCGCGCGGCGCTGCCACGCGAGTTCAGTGATAGCACTGGCATCATGCCCGGAGTGCACAGCCCAAAGGCCCCCTGCAGTTGCAGAGAGCCCTTCCCCCCGGCGGCAATGGCTGCGCCAAGGCGTGCCAGCGCCACGCGACGCTGATACGCCAGGCCGCGCATTTCTTCTCCTGAGTGGTAGCTCGCGATGGCCTTCGCCCAATCACCAGTGCGGGCATGGAGGGCGCGCAGAAAGGCAGCAGCGTAGCGCACATTCAACTCCGGCTCGAAGCCGGCGTCGACCGAAGAGAATGCATCGGGGTGATACATGAGGTTGATCTGCATGCAGCCGATATCGATTGATCTCACTCCGCGCGCCTGATGCCCAGCGATCTCCGCCACCGCCTCGGCGCGACTCTCCGGGAAACGGCTGTCTCCTTCCAGATTGTAGGCCCAGGGCCAGGGTTCGACGCGGCCGTCACTCTGCCTGGTCCGGCCGCTTTCCACGAGGGCGATAGCGAGCAGCAGGCCCGGCGGAAGCGCCGCTCCGGGCTCGACGTTCGCAATGGCGCGGCGGCAGGCTGACCAGTCGGCGTCTGTCTGGCCCACGGCGCGCGCAGGCATCAGTGTCGTGGCCAAAGCAAGTTCCGCGGCGAGCAGGGCGGTTAGCGCATAGCGGATGAGCATCCGGGATTAGATCGCAGCCTCGCCGCCAGCCGTCAACACGAGGCGTGGCTGAGTTCGCCGCCAACAGGTTCGCTCGCCGGTCGGGGACAGACAGGCTGGTCCGCGGCGGTGCCCAACAGGCCGCCGCGGTCAGCGACGGATATCGGCGGAACCGTTGCTTTCGGTCACCACAGGGTGTAGCCGCCGTCGATCACCAGCGCCGCCCCGGTCATGTAGCGGGACGCATCGCAGGCCAAATACACGGCGAGCGGACCGAGGTCTTCCGGCCGGCCGAAGTCGCCGATGGGAATCTGCGCCCGGGCCGCGGTGATCACGGCAGGCTGCTCGCGGGCCCAGCGCTGGTTGGGCTCGGTCATGAACATCCCCGGCAGGATCGCGTTCACGGTCACCCCGTGGTGGGCCCAGTCGGCCGCGATGGCGCGGGTGAATTGCAGGACGGCGGCCTTGGCCGTTTCGTAGTGCCGGCCGCCGATTCCCCGGTTGGCGATCAGCCCACTGATCGAGGCGATGTTGATCACCCGTCCGCCACGTCCGGCCGCCAGCATCGCGCCGCCGATCAGCCTGGTGCAGATGAAGGTGGCGGTCAGGTTGAGATCCATCATCTCGCGCCAGACCGCGAGAGTTTCTTCCTCGATCGGCACATTCACCCGGCGGCCACCGATGTTGTTGATCAGGATGTCGATGGGGCCGAGCGAGAGCGCCGCGCGGCACACGCGCTCGCATTCCTCGGGGACGGCGGCATCCGCGCGCATGGGCCACGACTGCCGACCAAGAGCGCGGACGTCGGCGGCGGTCTTCTCCAGGCTGACGGAATCGCGGCCAACCAGCACGACATCCGCGCCCGCTTCGGCGATCGCGAGCGCCATCTCGCGGCCGAGGCCGCGGCTGCCGCCGGTGATGAACAGGCGTTTGCCGTCGAGGCGGAAACGATCGAAGACCGGCATGGAGATGGCTCCTTTCAGTCGGACGTAAGCGATGGTCCGTGAGCAGCGATCCTATCTCCTGCAGCCGGTCCTTTGGGGCAACGCCTCGACTGCGGCACGGCCAAGCGAACCCTGCTTAGCGGCCCGGTATGTCCTTGACCACGCGGACGAAGCTCTCGATGACCCCCGCCATCTCCGTGGCCCTCGCCGGCAAGCGATCGGCAGTCAGCGTCAGGCTGTCCAGAAAACGGCCGCGCTCCGTGTAGAGCGTGAGCGCCAGCCCATCGTCGAGGACGTCGAGGCGACCGACAATCTCCTCGCCACCGGCCTCGCGGCGTACCATCGCGACGAATTGCCGGATGTCATCGATGGCATTGGTGTGCTGCGCGGCTTCCCCCAGGAAATCGGCGATTTCGGCGCCGACTTCCGAGGGCGGAACCAACGCCAGCGGAACGCAGCCCTGGTGAGTATCGAACGCTGCCCCGCGCCATCGGTCGAACAACGCAGCACGCCGTGCCTGCTCCGGTGTTTCCTCCTCGTCCTCGTCGGAGGCGTCGGGCAGACCCCCTGCCACGATCTCGTCCCAGATCGGGATGTCCCAGTCGACTTGCAGGCCAAGCAGCAGGCCGAAGCCGTGTTTGGCAAGATCGTCGGTATCGCCAGGCGGGAGATCGCGCGGCTCCGCCCCGGCGACGAGGTCGAGGAGGACACGCCGGATGGCGACTGGCGAAAGCTCTGCAAGCGCGTCAGGGGAACGCCAGCCCGGCAGGAAGCGAACCTCGATCGTGTTCCGCAGAACCCCCGAACCCGCGAGGCTCTCTCCCAGCGCGGTCGCGTCGGGCAGGTCGCGCGCGGGCAAGGCAACGGGAAGCGTGACCAGTTCGGCCCAGCCTGAGGGTCCGAAATTACCGCCTTCCGCCATTGCCAGCAGTTCCCCTTCCAGCGCATCGGCAGCGTCGTCGCCGTGGCGCCCGGCCATCTTTCGCAGCGCGAGGCGGAAGACGTCCTCGCGGCTGGCGCCGAGCAGGTCACGCGTCAGTTCTTCGAATGCCGGTCCTTCCTCTTCGTTGCAGGCCGCAACCAGGCGGTCGGCGATCGGGCCAGGCGCGGCTCCATATTTCGCGCGCGGGGGAGCGGTGGCGCTATCGACGCCCAGCAGCCGAAGCGCCTCGGCCCCGCGGAGGCGTTTGACGCGGTCGATCCAGCCGCGGCGGTTCTCCGGGGTGTCGTCTCGCTCCTGCATCCAGCGCCGGAACGCCGCCCGATCGGCCCTCTGGACGAATATTTCCACGCCCCGCGCGGCCAATTCGACGGCCACAGCCCTATGCACCTCGAGGGCTGTTTCCAAGTCGGTCTCGCCCGGACGGAACGTGTCGAGCGTATCGCGATCCGGATAGTGCGTAATCAGGATGGAACCGATGTCGGAGGCGATGTCCCGCGCCAATGCGGCAGCCTTGTTGACGGCGTCGTCCTCCCGACCGGTGACCTGCGGCATGACGAACGTCCTGTGATCCGAGGCGCTTATGAGGCGGGAAGTGGCAGGACTCAACAGTCCCAGGGAATTTGGCGGGCTGCGCTGTGATCCGGCATGCCGACGGGAGCCCGGCGCCGATGTCGAATAAAGCTTTGAATTCGCCAGATAAACTGCGGCCTTTGTGGGGTCCCGATCGGCGTCGATCGGGACCCCATCTGTTTGCCGATTCCAGTTGCAAATTCAGCTTTGTGCTGCCGTTTTGGGGCGGGTGTACTGCGCCCGGTTCTTTGGACACAAGGTTGAGCTTAAGCGGCGGCGTTGAGCATCGCCTGGTTCCAGTTGGCTCGGGCGAGGTTGGGGCTGGCGTGGCCGTTCTTCTCAATCAGCCATTCAGCGTTGTATCGGGTGACGAAAGTGCGGACGGCATCGCGCAGGTCATCGATGGTCTGGTAGATGCGCCCGTGCAC
>CAIMEK010000479.1 GCA_903839965.1 uncultured Acetobacteraceae bacterium
GCTCATGGCCGTTTGTCTCTCCTGCTCGGCTTATGCTCGCCCGCCGGACGCTCCCATCGTTTACGAGTAGCAGCAGGGTGGCGGCCGGTCTTTGATGTGGGTCAACGAAATCGGCCGCCTTGCGCCGGGGCCGCCGGCGTGGCAGTCGGGGAGCCACCATGCACGAACTGTCGTTAAGCGAAAGCATCACCGAACTGGTGGTGGAATGCGCGCGCCGCGAAGGCGTCGAGCGCGTCTCGAAGGTGGTGATCGCGCTCGGGGAGGCCGCGGCGGTCGATGCGGAGTCGCTGCGGTTCTGCTTCCCGATCACTGCCGCCGACACCATCGCGGCGGGGGCCGAACTGGTCATCGACAGGATCGCCCTGAAGGCCAGCTGCGAGGCGTGCCATGCGGAGTACGCCCCGCCGACGCTGATTGCGCCCTGCCCGGTCTGCGGCAGCCATGCGCGCAAGATCATCGAGGGGCGGGAAATGCGGGTGGTTTCGTTCAGCGGGTGCGGCTGACCTCCAGGCGGTCGAAGCCCTGCCAGCGATAGATGACGACGGAGCCGACCCAGCACAGCACGAAGATGCCGAACACGGCGAAACCGAAATACCCGAAGCTGCCGTTCAGGCTGCCCACCGTGTCCCAGAACGGCCCGGCCAGCGCGAGATGGTCGCCCAGCAGGCCCAGCACCTCGACGCCGCCGATCAGCAGCGCCACCAGCACCGAGGCCGCCGTGATGGTCAGGTTGTACCAGAGCTTGCGCAGCGGGTTGACGAAGGCCCAGCCGTAGGCGCCGACCATCAGCACGCTGTCGGCGGTGTCCACCAGCACCATGCCGGCGGTGAACAGCGCCGGGAACACCATGGCCTGCCAGGGCGACATGCCCTGCGAGGCCTGGGTCGCCGAAATGCCGAGCAGGCCGACCTCGGTGGCGGTGTCGAAGCCGAGGCCGAACAGGAACCCGAGCGGGTACATGTGCCAGCTTCGGCTGATGGCCTTAAACAGCGGGCGGAACAGCCGGGCCAGCAGGCCCCGGCCGGCCAGCAGCATGTCGAGCGCGTCGTCGTCCAGCCGGCCGCCACGCCGGACGTTGCGGAAACTGCCCCAGACCCCGCGCAGGATGACCAGGTTGACCGCGGCGATGCTGAGCAGGAACACGGCGGAGACCAGCGTGCCGACCACGCCGCCGATGGATCGCGCGGCTTCAAGGTGGCCCTGCATCAGGGTGGCCGTCGCGGCGATGGCCGCGGAGGCCAGCACGACGATGGTAGAATGGCCGAGCGAGAACCACAGGCCGACTGTTCTGGGACGCCGGCCTTCCTGCATCAGCTTGCGGACGACGTTGTCGATCGCGGCGATATGGTCGGCGTCCACGGCGTGGCGCAGGCCGAACACCCAGGCCAGCAGGGCGGTGCCGAGCAGCGTCGGGTGGCCGGCAAACGCCCCCCACGCCCAGCCCCACGCGGCCAGGTTGGCGAAGACCAGCAGCCCGAACAGGCCGACGATACGTGGCAGCCGTTGCCTCATGGGCCGACCCGCAAATCAGGCGTCGACGACTTGGGGAGCGGCGGGCTGGCGCCGCTTGGCCGGGGTCTTGGGGGAGATCTGCCTGGCGACGCGCGGCTTGCGGCCGAGACCGATCTGCTTGGCCAGCGCCGAGCGGCGCGCGGCGTAGCTGGGTGCGACCATGGGGTATTCGCGCGGCAGGCCCCACTTTTCGCGATACTGTTCGGGCGTCAAGCCGTAGTGGCGCGCCAGGTGGCGCTTCAGCATCTTCAGCTTCTTGCCGTCTTCCAGGCAGACAACGTAGTCGGGGAAGACGGACTTCTTCACCGGCACTGCGGGCTGCTGTTTTTCGACCGTCTCGACCGGCCTGCCGACGCCGGCCAGCGAAGCATGCACGCTGCGGATGAGCTCCGGCAGGAACTCCGGCGCGATCGGATTGTGCGCCACATGCGCGGCCACTATCTGGGCC
>CAIMEK010000480.1 GCA_903839965.1 uncultured Acetobacteraceae bacterium
ACGATCAGCGGCGCCATGCAGTTCGGCAGCACGGTGTTGAACATCAGGTGCAGCCGCCCGGCGCCGGCGCAGCGCGTCGCGGTAACATAGTCGCGCGCCAGTTCCGACAGCGCGGAGGCCCGCGACAGCCGCGTGAAGCCCGGCAGGTAGGTGATCGACACGGCCAGCATGGCGTTGAACAGCCCGGGGCCGAGAATGGCGACGATGACGATGGCCAGCAGCAGGCTGGGGAACACCAGCAGGATGTCCATCACCCGCATGATGATGCTGTCCACCACGCCGCCCGCGAACGCCGCGGTCAGCCCGAGCACGGTGCCGCAGATCAGCGACAGCGTCACCACGGAAAGCCCGATGATGAGCGACAGCCGCGCGCCGTAGATCAGCCGCGAGAACATGTCGCGCCCGACATCGTCGGTGCCGAGCGGAAAGTTCATGCTGCCGCCCTCCTGCCAGGCCGGCGGCGTGAGGAAGGCCTCGCGGAACTGCTCGATGGGCGCGTGCGGCACGATGACATCGGCGAAGATCGCCAGCACGCACAGGATGACCATGACGACAAGGCCGGCCACCGCCCCCTTGTTCTCGGCGAAACTGCGCCAGAACAGGCGGAAGCGGCTGGGCATGGGCGCGGGCAGCGCGCCGGCCGCGCTTTCGAGGTCGGGCATCACGCCAGCCTCATCGGCGGATCCGCGGGTTCAGGAAGCCATACGTCATGTCCACTCCGAGATTGACGATGATGACCAGCGTCGCCACCAGCAGCGTGCCGCCCTGCAGCACCGGATAGTCGCGCCGCTGGATGCTTTCGATCAGCCAGTGGCCCACGCCCGGCCAGGAAAAGATCGTTTCGGTCAGGATCGCCCCGCCCAGCAGCGTGCCGACCTGCAGGCCGATCACCGTCACCACCGGGATCAGCGCATTGCGCAACGCATGCACGATCACCACCCGCCCGGTCGCCAGCCCCTTGGCGCGCGCGGTGCGGATGTAGTCCTCGCCCAGCACGTCGAGCATGGCCGAGCGGGTCATCCGCGCCACCACCGCCATCGGCCGCGTGCCCAGCACGATCGCCGGCAGGATCAGGTGGCTGACCGCCGAGGAGAACGCCCCCTTGTCGTCGCTGAACCAGCTGTCGATCAGCATGAAGCCGCTCCACGGCTCCACGTAGTACATGTCGCTGATCCGCCCGGACACCGGGGTCCAGCCCAGCGCCACCGAGAAGATCAGAATCGCCATCAGCCCCCACCAGAAAATCGGCATGGAGGCGCCGGTCATCGACAATCCCATCAGCCCGTAGTCGAACACCGATCCTCGTCGCACCGCGGCGATCAGGCCGAACGGAATGCCCAGCGTCAGCCCCAGCACGATGGCGGTCAGCGACAGCTCCAGCGTGGCCGGGAACAGCGTGGTGAACTCGGTCCACACCGACTCCCGCGTCACCACGGAAACCCCGAGGTCGCCCTTCACCACGCTCTTCTCGTAGTCGAGAAACTGCTTCCACAAGGGCTGATCGAGCCCGTACTCGTGGCGCAGTTCGGCCAACCGTGCCGGATCGATGCCGTGCTCGCCGGCACGCACCTCGATCGGGTCGCCGGGAACCAGGCGGATCAGCATGAAACTGAGGAAGGTCACGCCGATGAAGCTCGGCACGATCAGGCCGATGCGGCTCAGCAGAAAGCGGAGCACGGTCTAGGCCCTGCCCTCCCCCGCGCCGCGGGGGAGGGTGCGAAACGGCAAGCGAGGCACGCGCGGCATGCTCACTTCAGGTCGACGCCGTCGAACTGGTGGCGGCCGAACGGACTCATCTTGTAGTTCTCGACGTTCTTGCGCATCGGCATGAACACCACCGAATGCGCGATCAGCACGAACGGCGCCTCTTCGTGCATCACCACCTGCGCCTGCTCATACAGCTTGGCGCGCTCGGGCTGGCTGATGGTGGTCACCGCCTTCTGCACCAGCGCCTCGAAGGCCTGGTTGCACCATTTCGACGCGCTGCCCCCGCCCTGCTTCGCCGCGTTGCAGCCGGCCAGCGGCACGAAGAAGTTGTCCGGGTCGCCGTTGTCGCCGGTCCAGCCGAGCAGCGCCATGTCATGCTCGGAATTCTGCACCCGCTTGCGGTATTCGCCCCACTCGTAGCTGACGATGGTCGCCTTGATGCCGACCTTGGCCAGGTCGGACTGCATCATCTCCGCCATGCGCCGCGCGTCGGGATTGTATGGCCGCTGCACCGGCATGGCCCACAGCGTGGTTTCGAAGCCGTTCGGGAAACCGGCCTCGGCCAGCATCGCCTTCGCCTTCGCCGGATCGTACGTCCAGTCCTTGATCGACTTGTTGTAGCTCCACATGGTCGGCGGGATCAGGTTGGTGGCCGGCTCGCCGGCGCCCTGGTAGATCGCCGCCAGAATCGCCTTCTTGTCGATCGCCATGTTGATGGCCTGGCGCACCCGCTTGTCGGTGAACGGCGCCTTGGTGTTGTTGAACGCCAGATAGCCGATGTTCAACCCGGGCTGCGACGGCATCTGCAGGTTCTTGTCTTCGCGGATCGAGGGCAGGTCGGCGGGGTTCGGAAACACCGCGAGCTGGCACTCGTTGGCGCGCAGCTTGGCCAGCCGCACCGCCGGGTCCTTGGAAATGGCGAACACCAGCGTATCGATCTTCGGCTTCGGCCCCCAGTACTGCGGGAACGCCCGGTAGCGGATGGTGCTGTCCTTGCTGTACGCCACCAGCTCGTACGGCCCGGTGCCGATCGGCTCCTGGTCGAGCGCCTCCGGCTTGCCCGCCTTCAGCAACGCGTCGGCGTATTCCTTCGACTGGATGGTGGCGAAGTCCATCGCCAGGTCGGCCAGGAACGGCGCCTGCGGGTCGGACAGCACGAACTTCACCGTATACGGATCGACCTTCTCGACGGTCTGCAGCAACTTGGTGAAATTCATGTCGCTGAAGTAGGAATAGTTGCCGCCCGAAACCTTGTGGTACGGGTTGCTGTCCTTCCACTGCCGCTCGAAGCTGAACACGACGTCGTCGGCGTTGAAGTCACGCGTCGGCTTGAAGGTCTTGTTGCTCTGCCACTTCACGCCGTGGCGCAAATGGAACGTGAACGTCTTGCCGTCGGCCGCGGCTTCCCACTTTTCCGCCAGTCCGCCCATCACCTCGGTCGAGCCGCGCTGGAATTCCACCAGGCGGTTGTAGATCGGGAAATTGGCGTCGAACGTCGTCCCCGTGGTGTTGATCATCGGGTTGAAGTTTTCCGGCGAGCCCTCCGAGCAATAGACGAGCGTCTTCGCCTGCGCCGGTCCTCCCGCCATCCCCGCCAACACCGCCGCACAAGCCGCGGCCACGATCCATCCAGATTTCATGATCGGCTCCCCTCCGGATCCAGCACCCACACGGCCGCACGGCCGCTCAGGTGCTCATAGGAGCACAAAGCCCACCTCACAACCGCTATGTGGCCACCCCGGACACGCAGGGTCCGGTCCGCCCGATATCGGCTTGCGACCGGGGCCGCAAGCTGCGGTAATGGACGCAACCGGCACACCCGCCGCAGCCAAAACCGCACCTCATGAGGAACAACGTGGCCCAATCGATCGAAATTCCCCAGTCCGTCCGCGACCAATATCGCAAGGTACAGACCGGCGTGGTGTGCGATGCGCTGGGCCGACTCGGCCTCTCCGGCTTCATGGACGAGGTGCGGCCGTTCCGCCGCAACGCCAAACTGTCCGCCCGGGCCCGCACCGTCCGCTTCGCCCCGACCCGCGGCACCAAAGGGTCGGGCATCAACATCTACACCTTCATCCGCACCCTGGAGCCGGGCGACGTGCTGGTGTTCGGCACCGACCGCCACGACAGCTGGATCTACGGCGAGAACATGGCCCACGCGGTGCAGTACCAGGGCGGCGCCGGCATCGTCACCGACAGCCGCGCCCGCGACAGCGCGGAACTGGCCGAACTGGACGTCGCCTGCTTCGCCCGCGGCACCGCCACCCGCCCGCCCGGCATCGAAATCCTCGCCGTTGACATCCCGATCAGCTGCGGCGGCACCCAGGTCAACCCCTACGACCTGATCGTCGGCGACGCCGACGGCATCGTCGTCGTCCCCGGCGACCGCATCAACGACGTGCTGGTGCAGGTGGAAGACATCGACAACCTGGAACGCGAACAGGAACAAGCCATCCACGACCAGGTCCCCCTCCCCGAACTCCTCGCCATCCTGGCGCGCAAGAAGGTGAGGAAGTAAGGCCAGGGGGCGCCGCCC
>CAIMEK010000481.1 GCA_903839965.1 uncultured Acetobacteraceae bacterium
ACTCCGCCAGGTTGGGATACGTGGCAGCGTTCCGGATCCGGCGGGGCGCGTCATGCGGCTGGTTTCTCGGCGACGCTTGATCTGTTCGGCGGATTTGCCTATGGATAGTGAACCTGTCGCGAGATTCTATCCTTTCGACCGGACGTCCAGGTGGCAAAACCCTGGTTTGCATGAACCCATCTCTATATCTGGTTCCTTGCCCATGAACGCCTCTGCCGACCTGCCGCTTGCGCCGGCGGGTGACTCGACATCGCAGGCAAGCGATTCTGCCGTGTGGCATCATCGCGCTTTCTGCCGCATCGCCTTGCCTGTCCGAGCGCCCAGCAAGGGAATTTGGCAGCGCGAGGCTGCCAGCGTCGTGCTGAGCATGGAGGCGGGTGAGGGCGTTGCGCTGCCCACCGGCAAGTGTGTCCGCCTGCTGCTGATGCATTTGTTCGATCTCGCGGTGCGCGGCAAGAGCCCGATGATCGAGATCGGCGACGATCCGGCCGCCGTGGCGCAACGGATCGGGCTCGAGACCGCCGGGGCGAAATTGCGCGAAATGCAGGAGCAGATGGGCCGCCTGCTGGCGACCCGCATCACGGTGGCGTGGGATGGCGGGCCGGCGCTGAGCGTATTCGATGCGCGTGGGCGGCGGGGAGCGCCGGCGGCGTGGCGTTCGGCCGTTCGCATGAATGCGCGTTTCCAGGCCGGGTTGGCGGAGAATGCGGTTGCGCTCGACCGGGGCGTGCTCACGGCGCTGGCCGAATCGACGCTGGCGCTCGATCTGTATGCCTGGCTGGCGAGCGGCCCGGCGGAGAACGATGCCGCTCAGCCGAGCGTGTTGGAGTGGGATGAGTTGCGTCAGCGTTTCGCAAGTGTTTCGAGTCAGCCTGTCGATTTTCGCGCGGGCTTCGAGCAGGCGGTGATGCAGGTGCAGCAGGCCTGGCCGCGGTTCGCTTCAGTGATGCGCGACGATGCGGTGGAATTCCGTCGCGTGGCCGCTCCCGCGCGGGTTGCCGAGCTGGCGCCGCCACCGCCGAAGCAGGCCGAAGCGCCGCCGCCCGTACTGGCCGAACTGGAGCCGCCGGACCTGGACGATGTCGAGCTTGCCCTGCAGGCGGAGCTTGAATCCGAGTTGATGTCCGAGCCGGACGTGGAGCCGGTGCTGGAACCCGAGCCGGAGCCCGAGCCTGAAGTCGAGGCCGCCGCGCCGGCGCCCGCGGAGGGCTCGCGGCAGATGATGCGGCAGACCATCAGCCTGAAGTCGCATTTGACCGGGTTGCCGCAGGTGATCTGGCTGGGACGCGCCAACGGGCGTGACAACGTCGTTATCGAGGTGACGCCCGGAGGTCGCTACGATCCGGAAACCACCACGGTCATTGCGCTGGAGCCGGTGGCGCTGCAGGTCGTCGGCGGCCTGTACACGCGCGATTTCGAGCGGGTGGCGGCCTGGGCTGCCGCCAATCGCGACCTGATCGACGATTGGTGGGATTCGCGGCTGCAGGACTTCGAGGAAGTGGCGAGCCGCGTGAAGAAGGTGCCGGCCCCGGCCTGGCGGTAGAGCAATGCCAGCTTGAGCGGAATTGCTCGCCGATAAAGACCCGGAGCGCTTCCTGCTTGTCTGGCAGCGCTCCAGACTCAGCTCTCCAGCAGGGTGAGCAGCCCCTGCAGCAGCGCGTGCGGCGTGGGCGGGCAGCCCGGGATGGTGAGCGCCACCGGCAGCACGTTCGAAACGGCGCCGACGCAGGCATAGCTGTCGGCGAACAATCCGCCGGTCACCGCGCAGTCGCCCACCGCCACCACCCATTTCGGCGCCGGCGCGGCTTCGTAGGTGCGTTCCAGCGCGAGGCGCATGTTCTTCGCCACCGGCCCGGTGACCAGCAGCACGTCGGCATGCCGCGGCGAGGCGACGAAGCGCAGCCCGAAGCGTTCCAGATCGTACACCGCGTTCTGCAGCGCGTTGATCTCCAGTTCGCAACCGTTGCAGGAGCCGGCATCGACTTCGCGGATCGCCAGGCTGCGGCCGAGGCGGCGGCGGGCGGCGACGTCGATGCGTTCGGCGATCTGCTTGAGTTCGGCATCGTCGAGCACCGGCGGCAGTTCGGTGACGGGGCGGCGGAGCAGGCCTTCCAGCAGGAACTTGCGCATCTACAGGTCTTGCCCCGAATAGGAGCAGTTGAAGGATTTGTTGCAGAGCGGGAAGTCGGCGACGATGTTGCCCTCGATCGCGGCTTCCAGCAGTGGCCACTGGAACCACGAGGGATCGCGCAGGTGGCAGCGGGCGATTACGCCGGCGGCATCCAGGCGCAGCCAGGCCAGCACGTCGCCGCGGAACGATTCCACCATTGCCATGCCTTCCCGGCCGGCACCGGCGGCGATGTCGAGCGGCGTGTGGATGGGGCCGGTGGGCAGGGTGGCAAGGATCTGCTCGATCAGCGTCATGCTCTGGCGGATTTCGTCGAAGCGCACCCAGATCCGCGCGTTGACGTCGCCTTCGGTGCGCAGCGCCACGCCGAAGCGCAACCTGTCGTACGGCGGATAGGGCAGGTCGCGGCGGGTGTCGAAGTCGCGGCCGGAGGCGCGGCCGATCGGACCGCCGCAGCCGAACAGCCGCGCCAGGTCGGGGCGCAGGATGCCGGTGCCGACGGTGCGGTCCTGCAGCGAGGTCGTCTTGTCGTAGAGTTCGGCGAGCCGCGGCAGTTCCTTGTGCACCTCCGCCAGCAGGGCACGCAGGGCCAGCGCGCCCTCCGGGGAAAGGTCGCGGGCGACGCCGCCGGGCAGGATGCGGTCCATCATCAGCCGGTGGCCGAAGCAGGTGTTGCAGGCGCGCAGCACGCGTTCGCGCAGGATGCCGAAATGCGCGTGGATCAGGCCGAACGCGGCGTCGTTGCACACCGCGCCGATGTCGCCGAGGTGGTTGGCCAGGCGTTCCAGTTCGGCCATCAGCCCGCGCAGCCACACCGCGCGCGCCGGCGGGCCGGTGCCGCAGGCGGCCTCGGCGGCGCGCGCGAAGGCGAACGCATAGGCCACGGTGCTGTCGCCGGAGGCTCGGCCCGCCAGCCGCGCGGCGTGGTCCGGCGAGCTTCCCGCCATCAGCCATTCCAGGCCCTTGTGCGTGTAGCCCAGGCGCTGTTCCAGGCGCACCACGGTTTCGCCATCGACGGTGAAACGGAAATGCCCGGGTTCGATGACGCCGGCATGCACCGGCCCGACCGGGATTTCGTGCAGGCCCTCGCCCTCGACGGCGAGGAAGTCATAGCCGACGGGCGTGGTTGCGCCGCCCCACATGCCGTGGTCGAGCCAGGGCCGCGGATCGGGGATGCCCTCGGGACGCAGGCCGGAAAGGTCGCGCAACGCACGTTCGGGGCGCAGCGCGGGCGGATGCAGGCGGCCGACGGAGGGAAAGGCGCCCGCTTCGGCATCGAGGCTCACCACCGCGACCGCGGGCGGGCGGGCGGTGTCGGCAAGGGCCATGTGGACGCGCCCGCCATCGGCCCATAATCCGAGCAGCGTGAAGTCGTCCTCGCCCAACCAGGCGGCGATGTCGCGCCACGCATCGGCGCTGACCGGCACGCGCGGCCAGGGTGCATGGCCGGGCACAGCGCGGGCGAAGTCGATGAGGTCGGCGAGCGGTGTCATGGCGCGATCCTCATCCCAGCAGCGCCGCGACGTGGCGGAACCAGGCCACCAGCGGCGGCGGCAGGTAGATGCCGGCCAGCAGCACCAGCGCGAGATGGGCGAAGATCGGCCAGGCCGCCGCGTGCCCGCGCTGGTCGCGTCCGCGTGGCGGGCCGAAGGCCAGCGAGGACAGCCGCCAGAGCAACGCCCCCAGCGCGATCAGCAGGCCGATGACCACCGCCATCGCGAGCACGGGCTGGCGGGCGAAGGTGGAGCCGATCAGCAGGAACTCGCTCATGAATATGCCGAACGGCGGCAGCCCGGCGATGGCGAGCACGCCGGCCACCAGCAGCCAGCCCAGCAGCGGATGGCTTTCGGTCAGCCCGCCGATATCCTCCATCTGCTGCGTGCCCTTGGCCTGGGCGATGTGGCCGACGGTGAAGAAGATCGCCGACTTGGTCAGCCCATGCGTGACCATCTGCAGCAGCCCGGCGAAGTTGCCGAGCGGCCCGCCCATGCCGAAGGCGAACACGATGATGCCCATGTGCTCGATGGACGAGTAGGCGAACATGCGCTTGATGTCGCGCCGCCGGTACAGCATCAGCGCGGCGAAGATCAGCGACAGCAGGCCGAGCGCGATCATCAGCGGCCCCGGCGCCAGCGCCGCGTGGTTGGCGGCCAGCAGCATCTTGAAGCGCAGCAGCCCGTACAGCCCCAGGTTCAGCAGCAGGCCGGAGAGTACGGCGGAAATCGGCGTCGGGCCCTCGGCGTGCGCGTCCGGCAGCCAGGCGTGCAGCGGCACGACGCCGGCCTTGGTGCCGTAGCCCAGCAGCAGGAACACGAAGGCCACGTTCAGCAGCGCGGGGTCGAACTCGGGCGCCCGGCTCATCAGCACGGTCCACACCATCGAGGCGGCGCCCTCGCCCACCACGGGTCGGGCGGCGAGGTAGACCAGGATGGTGCCGAACAGCGCCAGCGCGATGCCGACGCTGCCCAGGATGAAATATTTCCAGGCCGCTTCGAGGGAAGCGGGGGTGCGGTAGATGCCC
>CAIMEK010000482.1 GCA_903839965.1 uncultured Acetobacteraceae bacterium
GATGTCGGTGAGGTTCACGCGGCCGGTGAAGCGCGCCGAGATCGGCCCGATCTTCACCACGGCAACCGCCGTCATCTCCGAATCCGACAATTTCTCGAGGCTCTCGCAACCCGGGATCGATGCCTTGAGCACGAGGGGGTCGTTCAGCGCCAGCCACACCCTCTCGCGAGGCGCGGGAATGCGCCGCTCGCCTGTCATGTCCATGGTCTGAGTTGTTCTCCGTTGCGTGCCCCGGACGCTACTTATAGGGAGAGGGCCATGCATTCGACCCTCAGCACCGCCGGCCAGTGGTAACAATGTGGGTTCTGGCCGCCGGTTGCGCCACCCTGTTCCCCGCCACCGCCTGGGCGGCGGAGGCCGCGACCCCGCCGGCGCTGCCCTGGGGCATCCCGTTTCTCGGCATCATCTTGTCGCTCGGCCTGTTCCCGATCTTCGCGCCCCGGTTCTGGCATCGTCGCATGGGGCTGGTGGTGGCGCTGTGGACGCTGGCGCTGGTGCTGCCGCAGGCCGTGCTGCTCGGGCCGGGCGTTGCGCTGGCGGGCGCCTGGCACAGCGTGCTGCTCGATTACTTTCCGTTCGTGTCGCTGCTCGCGGCAATGTTCACGGTGGGCGGCGGCATCCTGGTGCGCGGCGGGCCGTGGGGCAGGCCGGGCGGCAACACGCTGCTGCTGGCGCTGGGCACGCTGCTGGCCGGCGTGATCGGGCCGATCGGGGCATCGATGGTGTTGATCAATCCCCTGCTGCAGGCCAATGCGCACCGGGTCCGCAAGGTGCACCTGGTGGTGTTCTTCATCATGCTGGTGTCGAACATCGGCGCGGTGGTGACGCCGCTGGGCAATCCGCCGCTCTACATCGGCCTGTTGCAGGGCGTGCCGTACGGCTGGCCGCTGCGCAACCTGATGGTGCCCCTGCTGCTGATGGCGGTCCCGCTGCTGGCGGGCTTCTGGGTGGTCGACCGGCATCGGGCGAAGGCCGAACCCGATCCGCCGCCGATGCAGCCGCTGCGCCTGCGGGGCGGCGTCAACCTGCTGCTGCTGGGCGTGGTGATCGCCGGCGTGCTGGGGCAGAGCCTGTGGCAGCCCGGCACGGTCAGCCTGTTCGGGGTGGCGATCGGCATCGAACGACTGGCGGGGATGGCGGTGTTCGTCGCCGTGCTGGCGATCTCCGCCGCGGTGACGCCGCGGGCGGTGCACGCAGGCAACATGTTCAGCTGGGAGCCGATCCTGGAGGTCGCCAAGCTGTTCGCGGCCATCTTCATCACCATCGGCCCGGTGCTGACCATGCTGCAGGCCGGCGAGCACGGCCCGCTCGCCGCCGTGCTGCGCCTGACCGAGGACGCGCAGGGGCAGCCCAACCCGATCGCCTTCTTCTGGCTGGCCGGCATCCTCTCGGCGTTTCTCGACAATGCGCCGACCTACCTGGTGTTTTTCCAGATCGCCGGCAATGACCCGGAGCAGCTGACCGGCGCGCTGTCGGGCACGCTGGAGGCGCTGTCCGCCGGCTCGGTGATGTTCGGCGCGCTCACCTATATCGGCAACGCGCCGAACCTGCTGGTGCGCAGCGTGGCGGCGCACCGTGGCGTGCGGATGCCGGGGTTTTTTGGCTACATGGCGATCTCCTGCGCCCTGCTGCTGCCGCTCTTTGGTATGCTGACGCTGCTGATCTTTCGCTGATCCTGCTGCCAAAGGAGACGCGTCATGACTTACCTGCTCGCCAGCGACCTGGTTGCCGAGCCCGCCGGCGCCCGCTTCCGCGCGCTGCTGGACCGGCCGCAGATCCTTGAGATCCCCGGCACCCACAACGGCATGGCCGCGCTGCAGGCCCGC
>CAIMEK010000483.1 GCA_903839965.1 uncultured Acetobacteraceae bacterium
CCCCACCGGATCGGGGCATAGGTGAAACCGTGCTCGAACGTCGCCGGGGTGGTGTCGGCGGGCGGGCGTGAATTGGGCCGTTCCAGCGGCGGCAAGGCGGGCAGCGCGGCGGCGAATCCGCGTTCCAGGATGACCCGCTCGAAGCCGGCCTGCTCGGCCGGCCGGCGCCATTTGTAGGCGAGGTAGCGGGCGGACTGGTAGTACTAGGCCTCGATTTGCAGGTCCGGCGCGCGGTCGAGCACCGAGTGGCCGAACAGGGCGCGCGGGGCGACGCGGACGGTGAAGCCGGCGCCGCGGGCGCGCCAGGAGTAGTCGACGTCCTCCATGAACATGAAGATGTTGTCGTCGAATCCGCCGATGCCTTCCCAGATGCGGCGCGGGATCAGCAGGCATGCGCCGGAGGCCCACAGGGTCAGCCCGCTGGCCGGGTCGTAGGATTTCGGGTACTCCTCGGGAAACTGCCGCGCCTCGATGAGGCTGTCGGGATAGCGGGCGGCGAAGCGGAGCAGTTCGGCCAGCAGGTCGCGATGCAGCACGCCGTCCGGGTTGACGCACAGGAACCAGCCGACCGGGTCGTCGGCGAAGGCCTCGGCCATGAGGCGGTTCATGCCGCCGCCGAAGCCGAGATTGCCCTGCGGCGAAAGCCGGCGGTGCGGGATGGGAACCGCGGGCCAAACGGCGGGGTCGCCGCAGTCGATGCTGACCAGCGCGGCGTCGCAGCCGAGCGGCGCCAGCCGGTCCGCCGCCATGCCGATCGAGCGGACCAGCCGCTGCAACTGGGCGGGCGGGCTGTTGTAGGTGACGACCCCGAGCGCGAGCCGGGTCGGCGTGGTTGCCTGCGCAGCCATGGCGATCAGTCGCGTCGCGGCGAGATCATCCGGTTCACCCGGCGGAGCAACCGCACGACGGCGACCGCGACCGCGTGCAACAGGCCCGGCAGGACCGGGATGCGGTTGCCGATGCGGGCGAGCTTGTCCACGATCCGGTAACGCATGCGCGCATGCTGCCGGCGCGCCGCGTCGCGTTCGGCGACAGCGGCGACGATATCGCCTTCCAGCCTGACGCAGTCCATGCTTTTCGCGTCCAGCAGCTCCTGCAGGTTCTCCCGCTGCACCGCAACGCCGTGCAGTTCCTCCAGGTGGTCGCCGAGGTTGGCGAAATACCGCCGCACCGCGTCCTGCCCGTCCGCGTCGAGCATCAGCAAGGGACGCAGCCCCTCCGGGATGTCGCGGCCGACCGCCAGCACGCCGAGGCCGTAGGAATGATGGAAGGCGAAGTGCGGGTAGTGCTGCTTCACCTCGTCCCAGAAGCGCCACACGCCGAAGCCGGGCCGGTCGCGCACTTCGATGTCGTGCATGAGCACCACGCCGCGGCGGCTCAGCTTGGGCAGCCAGGTCTCGAAGTCGTGCATGACGGCGTCATAGGAATGGTGGCCGTCGATGTGCAGCACGTCGACCGAGCCGTCGGCGAATTGCGGCCGGGCGTCGTCGAAGGTGGTCTGCAGCAGTCTGGAGAACAGCGAATACAGCTCGTCGTGATGGGCCTTCAGGTGGTCGAGCACCTCGCTGGTATAGAGCCGGCGTGCGGGTCGCCTTCCCAGGTATCGACGGCGGTGCATTCGGTGGGCAGGCGGAGTTCCTTCACGGCCTGGCAGAAGCCGCAGTACGACACCCCCCAATGGGTGCCGAGCTCGACCAGCCTGCGCGGCCTGGCCATGGCCATGAAGGCCATGCCGAACGGCACGTGGCCCAGCCATGCCGTCAGCACGCCGTAGCGCAGCGGGGTGCGCGTGCAGATCGGCCAGTCCAGCGGGTTGAACGCCCGGCCCCGGGCGGGCGCCGGGGCCTCGCTTGCGTCCGCCGCGCGCCGTTGGTCCGCGATTTCGCTCATCGATCTCCTCCGGCGGCGCGGGTACACGGGGTCGCGAAGGCCGCTATGGCAGGTGTGGGGTCGGCAATCCGGGCGACCGCTATCATAGGATGGCGTTGCCGAACAGCAGGGGACGGGTTACGCGTTCAGGGGCAGGGAGGCCACCGTGTTGATCATGTCGGTGAGCAGCTGGTGCGCCAGGCGGCGGGCCTGCTCGCCGTCGCGGGCCCGCAGCGCGGCGTAGATGGCGCGATTGCCGGCGATCTGTTCATCGCGCTGCTCCTTGCGGTCGTTGAGCGGGATCAGCGTGCCCCAGCCCGTTTTGGCGCGGGCGGCGACCAGCATTTCGTACATCGCCACCAGCAGCGGGTTGCGGGTGGCGCGCATGACCGCGAGGTGGAAGGCGTAGCCGGCCTCCTTGAAGGTGACCTGGTCGCGCGCGGTTTCCATTTCGCGCAGCCGCGCCTGCATGCGCAGGAAATCGTCCTCGGTGGCGCGGGCAATGACGAGATCGCAGCAATTCGGCTCGATGACGCGGCGCGCCTCGATGGCGTCGAGCGGGCTGACCGTGGGGGTGGTGAACTGCCGTCCCTCGGCGGGCGGCTGCGGCGCCCAGCGCACGTAGCTGCCGCTGCCGACCCGGCGGGAGAGAAAGCCGTCGCGTTCGAGGGCGTTGAGCGCGTCGCGGATGCAGTTGCGACTGGCGCCGAAATCGCGCGCCAGCGTCCGTTCGGCGGGGATGCGGTTGCCATGCGCCAGCGCGCCGGTGACAATGGCGGTACGCAGCCAGGCGTAGACCTCGCCCTGCAGCGCGCGCGCCCGCACCCGCATGTTCAGGCCCGCGGCGTCGACGCGCTCGCGGATGACGGCGGGGGAGAGCGTGGCGAACTCGTCGTGGGTCATACGCAATGACGATCCAAATGCGGACCAATCTTGTGATCATTTGGAGGATTGTCAATCAGGTGCTTGACGCTCCCGCCGATCACGGGCCTAACATTGGATCAAGAACGTGCAGAATGGTTTACAATTGGTCCGGGAGGACGCCATGATCACGCGCGGATCGCCCGGCGCCAGGGCCGCAACCCAGCCGGAGGATCGATCTTGACCCAGACAAGCAAATGGCGCGGCGTGTTCGTGATCGTGCCGACGCCGTTCAATCCCGACCTCAGCCTCGATGTCGAGGGGCTCCGCCGGATCGTGCGGTTCAGCGTGGCCTGCGGGGCGCACGGGCTGGTGGCGCCCGCCAATGCCAGCGAGCAACCCTATTTGTCCGACGCGGAGCGCCAGATCGTCATTCGCACGGTGGTGGAGGAGGCGCAGGGCAAGGCCCTGGTGATCGCCGGCGTGACCGCAGCGACCCGGCTGATCGCCGGCGGGCTGGCGCGCGACGCCGAGGCGATGGGCGCGGACGCGGTGATGGCGATGCCGCCGAACATGCAGCGCGGCACCGAGGACGAGATCCGCGAGTACTACGCTGCCATCGACGCCGCCGGCAGCCTGCCGGTGTTTCTGCAGAACTACGGCGGCGCGGGCGGCACGCCGATGTCGCCGGTTCTGATGGCGGACCTGCTGCGCGACCTGCCGGACGTGCGCTTCGTCAAGGAGGAGACCGAGTTCTCCAGCGCCATGATGACGCGCGTTATCGAGGCCGCCGGCGGGGCGATGGAAGGCATCATGGGCGGCAAGGCGGGGCGGCACCTGCTCGACGAATACGCGCGCGGCGCCTGCGGCACCATGCCGGCCTGCGAGATCTGCGACGTGCACGTGGCGCTGTGGAACGCGCTGGAGGCGGGGCAGACCGATCCACAGGCGAAGCGGCGGGCGCGCGAGATCTACCGCATCCTGCTGCCGCTGCTGATGTTCGAGACCGGCTACGGCACCGCCGTCTACAAGGAAGTGCTGCGCCGGCGCGGCGTGATCGACTGCGCCGTCATCCGCCAGACCGGCGGGCGCGTGCTGGATCGTTTCGCCATGGCCGACCTGACCGCCATTCTCGACGACCTCGCGCCGCTGATGAACCCGGCCTTCCCGGCCAGGGCGTGAAGGAAGGGGCTGCCATGAAGATCGACCGCATCGAGGCCTTCGTCGTCGGCAATCCTTGGAAGAACTGGATCCTGGTGAAGGTTGCCACCGACCAGGGCCATGTCGGCTGGGGCGAGTCGACCACCGGGCTGACCACCATGCCGGCGGTCTCCGCGGTGGGCGAGATCGCCCGGCTGTTCCTGGGGCGCGACCCGCGCGAGCTGCAACGCAACTGGAACGATGCCCACAAGGCGCTATATCTCAGCACCGACGGGCCGATCATGGCGGCGTTGGCCGGCATCGACACCGCCTGCTGGGACATCGTCGGCAAGGAACTCGCGCTCCCGCTCTACCGCCTGCTCGGCGGGCGGGCGCAGGCGAGCATCCGCACCTATGCGAACGGCTGGTACCAGGACGACCGCGACCCGGTGCGCTTCGCCGAACGCACCCAGGCGGTGGCGGCCAAGGGCTACAGCGCGCTGAAGTTCGACCCGCTCGGGCACAACTACCGCACGCTGGACCGCGCGGAGCGGCGCAAGACAATCGCCATCGTGGAGGCGGTGCGCCACGCGCTGCCGGACGATATCGACATGATCCTGGAGTTCCACGACCGGCTGACCGTGCCGGAAGCGCTGTCGCTGATCCGCGATATTGCGCAGTTCCGCCCGCTCTCGGTGGAGGACCCGGTGTTCACCAACGATGTGGCGGCGTTCGCCTATGTCAGCCGGGAGTCGCCGGTGCGCATCGCCGGCGGCGAGCGCTTCAGCATGCCGCGCCAGTTTGCCGCCCTGTTCGCCGATGGCGGCACCGACATGGCGCTGGCCGAATACCTGCGCCTCGGCGGGCTGTCGCGGCTGAAGCTGGCGGCGGCGGTGGCGGAGGCGCACAACGCCATGGTGGCGCCGCACTCGGCGCAGTCGCCGCTGAGCACGGCGGTGAACGTGCATTTCGACATCGCCACGCCGAACGCCTTCATCCAGGAATGCTTCGACGAGTTCCATGTGGACTGGGCGAAGGATGTGCTCGGCAACATCCCGCGCATCAAGGACGGCTGCCTGGCGCCGAGCGAGGCGCCCGGGCACGGGGTGAGCGTGAACGAGGACGAGATCGGCAAGCACCCGTACGGGGCGCGCAACTTCATGAACCTGTTCAGTGCCGGCTGGGAGAAACGCAACTCGTAGGTTACTGCCCGGTTCGGGCTGGTGTTTCGACGCAAGCCATGCAGGAGACAACGATGCGCATGCAACGTCGTGCCTTTACCCTCGCTGCCGGCGGGCTGTTGCTCGCCTCCCGGAGCCGGCCGGCCGCCGCCGAAACCACGCTGAGCTTTCCCACCTGGCAGGCCGAGGAGCCGGGGTTCAGCCAGTGGTGGAAGGAACTGATCGCGGCGTATGAGAAGGCGCATGCCGGCGTGAAGATCGCGCTGCAGCAGATCGCCTATCCGAACTACGCCAACGAGATGACGATCCGCTTCGCCTCCAACACGCCGCCGGACATCGTGGCGCTGCCGGCCAACAGCTTCGGCAGCTTCGCCTCGCAGGGCTGGCTGGAACCGCTGGACGAGCGGCTGCAGCGCGACCCGATGCCGCCCGGTTGGTCGAGCCTGCAGTCGCTCTACCAGTGGAGCGGCCACACGCTCGGCGTGCTGGTGATGGGCTATGGCGCCATGCTGTTCTACAACGAACGCCTGCTGGCCGATGCCGGCGTGGCGGTGCCGAAGACCTTCGCCGAGTTCGTCGCCGCGGTGCCGAAGATTACGCAGAAGGACAAGGGGATCTTCGGCCTGGCCTCGGTGACCGCCGAGTACCCGACCATCCTGAACGAGCTGCTGAGCTATATCCGCTGGCAGGGCGGCGACGCGTTCCGCGGCGGCAAGTACAGCTTCACCGATCCGGCGGTGGTGGCGGCGCTGGAGACCTATCGGCGCGTGGTCGGCGGCAACGCGCCGCTGGGCAACGTGCAGACCATGCAGCGGCAGACCTTCGTGTCGGGCAAGGCGGCGTTCACGCTGGATGGGCCGTGGGTTTATGCGTTGTTCAAGAATGCGCCGGAGGCGGTGCGGCCGGCACTGAAGATGATGGTGCCGCCGTTTACGCCGCATATGGGCGGGCAGTCCAACAGCCTGCACATTGCCGCCGGCATTTCCGCCGAGCGCAAGGACCTGGTGTGGCAGTTCATCAGGCTGGCCATGACGACCGCGTGGCAGCGGCGCTATTTTGTGCTGACCTCCTCGCCGCCGGGCCTGCCGCGGACGTTGGCGGCGGAGGACATCGCCGCCGCGCCGCAACTGGCCGCGGTGGCGGACGCGGCCGAGGGGGCGGAGTCGTTCATCCCGACGCTGCAGCCGATCCAGGCGAACGTGAACGAGTTCGTGCAGATCCTGATGCGCTCGGCCGTTCGCATTCTGACCACCGGCGATGCGGTGGCGAAGATTTGCGCCGACACGCAGGCCGACCTGGCCCGCGCCGTTGCGCTGTGATGGCGGGGCGGGCGGGGAAACAACAAACCACGTGGCCGCTGCGATCGGCCCGAATGCCTCGACGAGAACCCATGCGGAGGAAACCATGCCGATGAAACGTCGCGCCTTCACGCTCGGTGCGGGCGGGCTGCTGCTCGCCGCCCAGGCCCGGCCGGCCGCCGCCGAGACCACGCTGAGCTTTCCCACCTGGCAGGCCGAGGAGCCGGGGTTCAGCCAGTGGTGGAAGGAACTGATCGCGGCTTACGAGAAGGGCCATCCCGGCGTGAAGATCGCGCTGCAGCAGATCGCCTATCCGAATTTCGTCAACGAGATGACGATCCGCTTCGCCTCCAATACGCCGCCGGACATCATGGAACTGTCCGGCAACAATTTCGGCAGCTTCGCTTCCCAGGGCTGGCTGGAGCCGCTGGACGAGCGGTTGAAGAAGGACCCGATGCCGGCGGGCTGGTCGAGCCTGCAGGCGCTCTACCAGTGGAGCGGCCACACGCTCGGCGTGCTGGTGATGGGCTACGGCAACATGCTGTTCTACAACGAACGGCTGCTGGCCGATGCGGGCGTGGCGGTGCCGAGGAACTTCGCCGAGTACGCCGCGGCGGTGCCGAAGATTACGCAGAAGGACAAGGGCATCTTCGGGGTGGCCTCGGTGACCGCCGAGTACCCGACCATCCTGATCGAGCTGCTCAGTTTTATTCTCTGGCAAGGGGCGGACGCGTTCAAAGGCGGCAAGTACAGCTTCACCGATCCGGCGGTGGTGGCGGCGCTGGAGACCTATCGGCGGGTGATCGGCGGCAACGCGCCGCTGGGCAACGTGCAGACCATGCAGCGGCAGACCTTCCTGTCGGGCAAGGCGGCGTTCACGTTGGATGGGCCGTGGGTTTATGCGTTGTTCAAGAATGCGCCGGAGGCGGTGCGGCCGTCGCTGAAGATGATGGCGGTGCCGTTCACGCCGCGCACCGGCGGGGCGGCCAACAGCCTGCACATTCCGGCCGGCATCTCGGCGGAGCGCAAGGACCTGGTGTGGCAGTTCATCAGGCTGGCGATGACCACCGAGTGGCAGCGGCGCTATTTTGTGCTGACGTCCTCGCCGCCCGGGCTGCCCGGCGCCGTGACCGCCGAGGAAGTGGCCGCCGCGCCGCAACTGGCCATTGTCGGGGCGGGGGTGAAGGACGCGGTGTCGTACATTCCGACGCTGCAGCCGATCCAGTCGAACGTGAACGAGTTCGTGCAGATCCTGATGCGCGCCGCCGTGCGCATTCTTACCACCACCGACCCGGTGGTGCAGATCTGCGCGCAGGTGCAGGCCGATCTTACTCGTGCCATCCCGCTCGGCTGACATGGGCGACGGCGGCATGCCCGGGCGGGTTCGGCGCCCGGGCGGACGGCTGCGGCAGGAACGCGTGCTTGCCTATGCGTTCCTGCTGCCGGCCGCCTTCGTGGTGGCGGGGCTGATCGGCTACCCGCTGATGCGGGTGGGCGACATCAGCCTGCGGATCGGGCGGGTGATGAACTTCGCCCGCATCGGCCTGCAGCCGCTGGGGTTCGGCAACTATGCAGCGGTGGCCAGCGATCCGGCGTTCTGGCACAGCGTGGTGGTGTCGGTGGCCTATGTCGGCATCACCATCGGGGTGGCCTTCGCCATCGGGCTGGGCACCGCGCTGCTGCTCAACCGGCGCATGCCGGGGCGGCGCGTGCTGCGCACGCTGCTGCTGGTGCCCTGGGCGGTGCCGGGGGTGGTGGCCAGCATCATCTTCCTGTGGATGCTGGACGGCTCGTTCGGGGTGGTGAATGCCGGGCTGCGGGGGCTCGGCATCCAGGGGCCGCCGTGGTACGTGGACCGCAACACCGCGCTGTTCGCGGTGACTCTGCCGGCGATCTGGAAGGCCTATCCGCTGATTACGCTGATCGTGCTGGCCGCCTTGCAATCCATTCCGTCCGAGCTTTACGAAGCGGTGCGCATCGACGGCGCCAGCCCGTGGCGGGAGTTTCGACACGTCACCTGGCCCGGCGTGCGCGGGGCGGCGACGCTGGCGGTGATGGTCAGCGCGCTCGCCGTGTTCCGTGATGTGGACATCATCTTCACCACCACGCGCGGCGGGCCCTCGCGGCTCACCGAGACGGTGTCGCTGTTCGTCTACAACGAGGGGTTCCAGTATTTCCGCATGGGACCGGCCGCCGCGGCGGGACTGCTGATGGTGCTGGCCGCGCTGATCGGGTCGTTGATCGCGCTTCGGGTGATCCGCCATGAAAGCCTCTAGGCTGCTGCCCGAACGTTGGCGCGCGCTGCCCTGGTGGCTGGCGACGCTGGCCTGCGGCGTGGTGGTGCTGTTCCCGATCTACTGGATGTTCATGACGGCGATCATGCCGACCGAGGAGGTGCTCTCGACCACGCCGGCGCTGGTGCCGAATTTTGCCGTTGCGTCGCTGGCGGCGTTCCGCACCGTGTTTTCGATCCATCCGCTGCTGACCTGGATTGCCAACAGCCTGGGCGTGGGCGCGGCCGCCACGGTGTGCAGCCTGACCGTGGCCACCTTCGCCGGCTACAGCCTGTCGCGCTGGAACTTCCGCCCGCAACAGGTGCTCGGCGCGCTGCTGCTGTTCACCAAGCTGATCCCGGCGACGCTGATCATCATTCCGCTGTACATCACGTTCAATCTCGCCGGCATGCTCGACACCTATACGGGCCTGGTGCTGTCGCACATGACCATCGGGGTGCCGCTGGCGACCTGGCTGATGAAGGGGTTCTTCGACCGGGTGCCGCGCGAGATCGAGCAGGCCGCAATGATCGACGGCTGTTCGCATTTGCAGGCGCTGCGCTGGGTGGTGCTGCCGCTGACGCTGCCGGGGTTGTCGGCGTGCACGATCTACCTGCTGATCGTGAGCTGGTCGGAGTTCATTTTCGCGCGCACGCTGATGAAGAGCGACGCGCATTACATGCTGACCGTGGGCATGCAGTCGTTCGTGGGCGAGCACGACGTGGACTGGGCGGGCCTGATGGCCGCGGGCACGGTTTCGCTGCTGCCGGTGATGATCCTGTTCGTGTTGCTGGAACCTTACCTGGTGAGCGGCCTGACCAAGGGGGCATTGGCGAACTGATGGCGCAGGAAGGCTACGACATCGTCATCGTGGGGGCGGGCTCGGCGGGCTGCGTGCTGGCGGAGCGGCTGAGTGCCGATAAGGCGCGCCGCGTGCTGCTGCTGGAGGCGGGGCCGCGCGACCGCAATCCGTGGATCCATGTGCCGGGGGGCTATTACCGGCTGATCTACCATCCGGTCTATTCGTGGAATTTTCCGGATGGCCCGGAACCGGGACTTGATGGCCGGACCATGATCTGGCCAGGCGGGCGTGTGCTCGGCGGTTCGTCGGCGATCAACGGCATGGTCTACATCCGTGGCCAGCCGGAAGATTTCGACGCGTGGCGCGCGCAGGGCTGCGCGGGCTGGGGCTGGAGCGACGTGCTGGCGTATTTCCGCCGCGCCGAGGACCAGGCGCGCGGCGCCGATGCCTGGCATGGCACCGGCGGCCATTTGTGGGTGAGCGACCTGACCGAGCGGCATCCTCTGTCGGACGCGTTCGTGGCCGCGGCGATGCAATGGGGGCTGCCGCGCAACGACGATTTCAACGGCGCCAGCCAGGAAGGGGCGGGCACCTATCAGCTCACCGCGCGCGGGCGCCGGCGCGCCAGTGTTGCCGCGACCTACCTGCGCGCCGCGCGCGGCCGCGCCAACCTCACCGTGCTGACCGATGCGCGCGCGACCGCGGTGCTGCTGGAGGGACGGCGCGCTGTGGGCGTGCGCGTGGCGCTTCCGGGTGGCGAGCGGGAGTTCCGCGGCGCCGAGACGATCGTTGCGGCCGGGGCGCTCCGATCGCCGCATTTGCTGATGCTTTCGGGGATCGGCCCGGCGGATGCGTTGCGCGTGGCGGGCGTGGCGGTGCGCCACGACCTGCCCGGCGTGGGGCGGAACCTGCAGGACCATTTGCAGGTGAAGATCGCCTACCGCATCGAAGGTATCGAGACGATCAATGAAATCCGCCACAGCCCACTGCGCATGGCGCGCGAGGGGCTGCGCTTCCTGCTCGCCGCCAAGGGGCCGCTGGCCAACAGCGCGTTCATGTCGGGCGGTTTTGTTCGTTCCGATCCGGCGCTCGAACGAGCGGATGTGCAGCTGCATTTTCAGCCGCTCAGCGGTCCCGCGCCCGGCCGGTTCCACGAATTCCCGGGCTGTACTCTGACGGTTTCGCAAATGCACCCGGCCAGCCGGGGCGCGGTGTGGCTGCGCTCGGCCGATCCCGCGGCCCCGCCCGGGATGGCGGCGAACTACCTGACCGAGGCGGGCGACCGGCGCGTGGTGCTCGCCGCGCTGCGGCTCGGCCGGGAGATCATCCGCCAGCCCGCGCTGCGCGGCTACGCCCCTGTGGAGGTTTCCCCCGGCGCGGCCGCACAGGATGACGCCGCCCTGCTGGCGCATGCGCGCGCCACCGGCTTCACCCAGTTCCACCAGGTCGGCACTTGCCGCATGGGCACCGACGACGGCGCGGTGGTCGACCCGGAGCTGCGGGTGCGCGGGCTGGAGGGATTGCGCGTCGTCGACGCCTCGGTGATGCCGACGCTGGTTTCCGGCAACACCAACGCGGCGACGATAATGATCGGCGAGAAGGCGGCCGACCTGATCATCGGCGCCACCCCCCGCCGCAGCGAACCGACAAGACAACGGAGGATGCCATGAACAGCCCTGATACCACCCGCATCGGCCGGCGTACGGTGCTGGGCGCTGCTGCCGCGGCCCTGGCCGGCGGACGCGCGGCACATGCGCAGAAGCCGACAAAGATCACGGTGTGGACCTGGGGCGGCACCGAACGCTTCCAGCGCCGCGTTGATGCCTTCAAGCGCCTCTTCCCCGCTGTCGCCGCGCGCATCGAGGTGGACGTGGTCTCGCCCGGCAAGCAGGACGGCGAGGTCTACCAGGCGTTCCGCCTCGCGCTGGCGAGCAACACCAACATGCCCGACATGGTGCAGATGAACTACATCGGCATGCCGGAATTCGCCGAAGCCGGCGTGCTCGCGGACCTCGGCACCATGATGAAGCCGCATGTCGGCGACCTGGTGGACGGCGCGCGCCAACTCGCCACCTACAACTCCACGACGATCGCCATTCCCTACCAGATGAAGGGCAAGGTGTGGTTCTACCGCAAGGACTTGTTCGAACAGGCCGGCATCGACCCGGCCGCGGTGAAGAGCTTCGACGACTACATGGCGGCGGGGCGGCGCTTCCACGAAAAGCATCCGAAATCGTACATCATGAACATCGGCCGCACGCCGATCCACTACTGGTACTTCATGATCCTGTCGAACTGGCCGGAAACCCACGTGGCCGACCGCAACGGCAAGTTCCGCATTCTCGACGACGCGCGTTTCGGCACGCTGATCGACTGGCTGAAGACCTGGCGCAGCTCGGGCATCGCGTTCGACACCGACGATTTCTCGCCGACCTGGCAGCCGGCTTTCGCCGACGGCTCGATCTGCGGCTCGCCCATTTCCAACTGGATGACCGACTTCCTGCCCAAGTTCGCCCCCGAACAGGGCGGCCGCTGGGGCCTTACGCTGTGGCCGGAATTCAACCGTCGCGGCAGCGAGGCGGGCGGCGGCATCATGACCATTCCGGAACAGTCGCGCAACAAGGAGGCCGCTTTCGAGTTCGCCGCATGCATGTTCCTGACCGCGAAGGGATCGGTCGATGAATGGGAGCGCACCGGCAACCCGACGGTGCTGAAGAGCGCGCAACAGGAAATGCTCGACCGCAACGCCGGCATGACCCGCCCGGCCGGGCTGACCGACGCGCAATGGACGGTGATGCCGAACAACTACTTCGGCCGCGACTTCCTCCGCCCCGTGCTGGACTCGTTCAACCAGTTCAACGTGTTTCCCTACGATCCGGCGGCACTGGCGGAAATCGACATCATGCGGCGCGAAACCGAGGCCTACATCGCCGGCAGCAAAACCCGCGACCAGGCGCTGCAGGCCATGCAGACGGCAATGACGGCGCAGATCGGCAATCCATACAAGACCTGACGCCGTGAACATCCGGGGCATCGCCCGCCGGGGGCAGCCCTGGCTGTTCGTGGCGCCGTTCCTGTTGACCTTCATCGGCCTGTTCCTCGGCCCGGCGGGCTACGCCTTCTGGTTGAGCTTCACCCGCTACCGCGGATTCGGCGTGGCCCGCTGGGTGGGGCTGGACAACTACAGCGTCGTGCTCGGCTACGACGCGTTCTGGGGCATGCTGGGCAACACCCTGTTCTACTGGGTCGCGCACGCGGTGCCGATGATGGCGCTGGCGCTGCTGCTCGCCGTGCTGGTGCAGCGCCAGGCGATCGGCTGGACCCGCACCTTCAAGACCCTGGTGTTCGTGCCCCAGGTGCTGGCCAGCGTGGCGACCGCCCTGCTGTTCCAGAATATCTTCGCCACGCACTACGGCCTTGTCGACCGTCTGCTCGGGGTCGACGTGGCCTGGCTGACCGACCCGACCCTGTCGCGCTGGACCGTGGTCGGCGTGCTGGTGTGGCGCGGCACCGGCTACTGGTTCATCGTGTTCCTGGCCGGGCTCACCACCATCACACCGGAAATCGACGAGGCCGCCGCCATCGACGGGGCCACCGGCTGGCAACGCCTGTGGCGCATCACCCTGCCACTGCTGCGCCCCACCCTGCTGTTCGCGGTGCTGGTCGACGCCATCGTTACATTGCGCCTGTTCAACGAACCGAACGTGCTGCTCGGCAAGGCCGGCACCCTGGCACCTGCCAGCTCCGCCCCGCTGCTGAACCTGGTGGTCGAACAAATGCGCGGCGGCCAGTTCGGCGCCGCGGCGGCAACAGGGTGGCTGCTGTTCGTGCTGATCGCGGCGCTGACATTCGCGATGTTCAGGCTGATGCGGGAGAGGACTCAAGCATGACGCATCAGCAAGGCGAGGGCAGAGCCCTGGCCTTTTCCATGACTCGCCGCTGGCCGGCGATATTGCTCAACGGTGCCGCGGGCCTGGCGGCGGCGGTGTTCTGTTATCCGTTGGTGCAGATGCTGCTGAACGCGTTCAAGTCCAACGACGAGATCGTGGCCAATCCGGGCGGGCTGCCACGGGTGTGGACGTTTGCCAGTTTCGCCGATCTCGGTGATCCGCATCGTTCGTTGCTGCGCAACCTGGGCAATTCCGTGTTGATCGCCAGCAGCGGGACGGCGCTGGCGGTGGTGCTTTGTGCGGCTGCGGCGTTCGCTTTTGCGAAGTTGCGGTTTCCCGGGCGGAATGGGGTGTTCACGCTGTTGCTGGCGACCATGATGGTGCCGCCGGAGGTGGTCTATCCCGGGCAGTTCATTTTGTTTTCGCGGCTGGGGTTGATCGATACGTTGGTGGTGCAGGTGTTGCCGACGATTACGCCGGTGCTGGGGTTGTTCTTGATGCGGCAGTACATGCTGTCGATACCGGATGAGTTGATCGATGCGGCGCGGATTGATGGGGCCGGGCTGTTCACCTTGTTCTGGCGGGTCATCGTGCCGGTGGCATCGCCGGTGCTCGGGGCGTACGCCATTTTGCACTTTTTGTCGGAATGGAACGCCTATTTGTGGCCGACGATGGTGGCCACGCGCGACCAGGTGAAGCCGATCATGGCGGCGTTGCCGCAACTGGTCGATCCGACCATCGGGTTCCTGCCGATCTACGGCACCATCATGGCCGGCTGCGTGGCGGCAACCGTGCCGTTGCTGGTGGTGTACCTGCGCTACCGCGACAAGTTCATGGCCAGCGTGACGGTGGGCGCGGTGAAGTGAGGCTCAGGCCAAGCGGCGGGCTTCCCAGGTGCCGCTGCCGTGCTGGCGCAGGTTGAACGGGCCGCGGTTGTTGCTGTGCACGGCGCCGAACTGCACGCTGCCGGCCAGGCCGGATGGGCCGGTCGGGGCGCCTTCCAACGAGTAGGTGACGATGTTGGCCTCGTAGGGGGCGCCGAAGCTCAGGTGCACCGTGGCGCCGTCGACCTGGCCGGTGGCTTCGCCGGCGAAGCCGTTCGAGTCGTGGCGGCCGGAGATTTCGGCG
>CAIMEK010000484.1 GCA_903839965.1 uncultured Acetobacteraceae bacterium
GACATGCCGTAGCAGGCATGTCGCGTGGTGCGGCGATCGATCGCGCTGCGTCGCCGTTTGCCGGTCTTGGTCTCGGCGTCGTTGCGTGCCACGTGCGGTGTAATATACCCCTATGCCTGGGGAATCTGGTTCTTTGGTGCACCGACGAAACGGAAGCGATCGGTGATCAGTGAGACGAGTTGGTCATGGCAGGCACCGAGGTTCTGGAAGAACCCCTCGATGGCTGCCTTGAACCGGGCAAAAGTCGGGTGGTATTCATTCCACAGCGTGGTCTTCTTGCGGAACCACCACAGCCGCTCGATCAGGTTGAGGTTGGGAGAGTAGGCCGGCAAATACACCAGCCGGATGCGGCATCCATCCCGGGCAAGATACGCCTTGATCGCCGCCGAACGGTTGTAGCTGGCGTTGTCGAGCACAACGTTGATCGCCGTCGCCGTCGGATGGCGCGCCGCCACCTGGTTGAACAACGCGATCATCGCCTCGCTGGTGATCTTCTCGGCCTCGCGATGCACCACCGTGCGATCGGGCCATCTGAGTGCGCCGTTGATGTTGACGTTGACCCGGCCGTGATTGCTCTTCAACTCGCGATCACGCCCGCGCCTGATCCACCCAAACGCCGGGTGGCCGGTATAGGCCGGGTGCATGCCGTCCACGAAATACAGCGGATGGCCCGCCCCGGCTTGCGCCATCAGGGGCAGGAGGGTCTCGGTGGCAAACAGCTCCTGCACCGCCGCATCCGCCGTCGCCGGCACGCATTTTGGCTTCTTGTAGACAAACCCTGGCCGCTTCCGCAGCTTGGTCATCGCATTCGGCGTGTAGCCCACCCCGAGCGTCCGGCGTACGACAACCACATACCGCCTAGGCCGTCATATAGAGATGGGCGTCCAATTCGCCTTGCAGCGTTGCAAGCTGCGCCCTGCTCAACGCCGGCTCGCTACCCTCTTAGGTCAGCCGCTCCAGGCCGGCGATCCCAGAACTCTCATACCGCCGTCGGTGCTCGCGCACCGCCTCAGCGTCGATGCAGAGCGCCTCGGCGATCCGCTCTAACGTCCAGCCGTCCTCCAGCAGCAGCAGCGCGTTCATCCGACGATGCACATGGCTGTTCGTCTGCCGCCGCATCATCCGCAACAGATGCGCCCGCTCCTCCGCTTCCAACACCAACCCCGCCATAACCCCAGCGAACCAAACGCACCCCGCGTCGGACAAGCAAAATCTCACGGATTCAGGGTATATTACTCGTGTCGGCCCGCTACCGGCCCCGGTGAGACCGCGCCGCCGGTGAGGGAGACGAAGGCGGGCCACGCTAGGTCGGCGTAGAAGCGGTGCCCTTCGGGGCCGAGCACCAATTTCGCCGCGTCCTCCGCTCCTGCCGCCCGGTAAATCTGGCGGACGCGCTCGAAGGCCACCTCGACCCCGGCGAGCGGGAACAGCGGGTCCTTGCGTCCCATCGCGACCACCACTGGGCGAGGTGCGATGGCGCCGGCGATGTCGGCGAGCTCCAGCCATTGCAGCATGTCCGGAAGGTAGTTGTCGGTGCAGTGGTCGATGCTGGCGAAGCTCGCGGCAATGGTGCAGAAGCAGGAGGCGGCAATGATGCCGGCGATGCGCGGCTCCACGGCCGCCGCGTGCCAGACCACCGTGCCCCCACCCGACTGACCCAGGCAGTAGACCCGCCGCGCATCGAGCCCGTCGATCCTCTCGATGACATCGCAGACGCGGCTGAGGTCGAACACCCGCTCGCCGAGCAGGGTGCGGCCGAGCAGCAGGGCGGTCATCGCGGCGTGCTTGCAGGTGCGGTTGTCGTCGTTTCGGGGCAGGGAGCCGGTGTTCCGACAGCCCGCCGCCCGGTCGTCGCACCGTTCGCCGAAGGCGCGCATCTCCATCACCAGCGCGGCATAGCCCCACCGCACCGCCTGCAGGCCGAAATCGCGGTCCCCGCCGAAAAACTTCGAATCGTCCTCGAAGCGCGTCTCGCCGAGAGAGATGTGCATCCCCGTGGTGTGCCCCTGCAGGCACACCATCACCGGCAGCGGCCCGGTAATGTTTTTAGGTTGCAACAGCCAGCAAGGAACGTCGGCGCCCGGCTCCGCAGTGAAGACAAGCCGGCTGCGGGTGTGGTCGCCGAAATCGCGGGTCTCCCCGAGACGGATCGCGAGGTCGGTGTGGTCGTGCGGCATGCGCAACAGCTCGCGGAGCTTGTGTCGCACCGCGGTCGACCAGGTCGAAAAATCACTTCCCTCGTGAAAGCCGAGGCGCAGCGGGGCCTGTTCGATCAGACGCCGATGCACGGTTTCGGGGCGGAATGCCTCGGGCGAAGATTGCGGAGGGGGAGCGGAGAGTGTCATGGGATGCGGCCTTCTTCAACGGCGTGGCAGGCGACGCGCCCTCCGGGCACAGCGTGCGATTCGGGCAGATTTTGCCGACAGCGTTCGTTCACCAGCGGGCAGCGTGGATGGAACGCGCAACCCGGGGGCGGGTGGATCGGGTCAGGCAGCTCCCCTGGCGAAACCTCTGCCTGCCTGCGCCGTCGGTGCAGACGTGGAACGGTCTCCATCAGCAGACGCGTGTAGGGATGCTGGGGGTTCTCGAACAACTGGCGGGTGTCGCGAAGCTCCACTAACCGACCAAGATACATCACCCCGATGGCCCGCGACATGTGGCGCACCACCGAGAGGTTGTGGGTAATGAGCAGATAGGAAAGGCGGTGCTGCGTCTGGAGGTCCTTGAGCAGGTTGAGAATCTGCGCCTGCACGGAGACGTCGAGCGCTGAAGTGGGCTCGTCGCAGACGAGCAACTTGGCTTCGCAGGCAAGAGCGCGGGCGATGCTGATACGCTGACGTTGCCCGCCGGAGAATTCGTGGGGAAAACGGTAGATGGCGTCGGCCGGCATACCCACCTGCTCTAGCAGCGCGGCGACGCGCGCCTCGGCCTCGGCAGTCGGCAGATGTTGGCCGGTGGCGGCAAATGCCTCGGCGACGATGCGCCCCACGCGCCAGCGCGGATTGAGGCTTGCGAAGGGATCCTGGAACACCATCTGGATGCGCCCACCCTGCCGCCACTGCCGCCTCCGTTCGCCGGCGCGGGCGAGATCGTGGCCGCGGAACAGCACCCGCCCGGCGCTCGGCGTTTCCAGCCCGACGATCATCCGCGCGACGGTCGATTTGCCGCAGCCGGATTCCCCGACGAGGCCAAGGGTCTCTCCTTCCACAAGCGAGAACCCGACATCGACCACGGCCTTCAGCACCTTCAGCGGTCCGCGTCCGGTCAGTCGTGCCAGCAGAGACGGGGTGAGATCGAAGGATTTTGCCAGTCCCTCGACCCTCAGGATCGATACGTCCACTCCGGGCGCGCTCATGGCGCCTTGCTCCCGTACAGCCAGCAGGCGACTGCCCCGGCGCCGGCTGCGAACAGCGGCGGGCGTTCCCGGGTGCAGTGGGCAAGGGCTTTCGGGCAGCGCGGATGGAAGGCGCAGCCGGCGGGGATGTTGGCGAGTCCCGGCATTGCGCCGGCGATCTGCACCAGTCGCTCGATCTCGCCGTCGAGGGGCGGTATCGAATCCATCAGCCCACGCGTGTAAGGATGATGCGGGGCGCTGACGATGGTATCGACCTCGCCGATCTCGACCAGCCGACCGGCGTACATCACCGCCACGCGATCGGCGGTTTCGGCGATCACACCCATGTCGTGGGTGATGAGAATCGCGGCGGTTCCTCTTTTGCTGCAGAGTCTGCGGATGAGCGCGATGATCTGCGCCTGTACTGAAACGTCGAGCGCCGTGGTGGGCTCGTCGGCGATGATCAGTCTGGGGCCGGCGGCGAGCGCCAGGGCGATGACGACGCGTTGGCGCATACCTCCGGAAAACTCGTGGGGATAGGCGTCGAGGCGCTGCTCAGCGGCCGGAATGCCGACGGCCTCAAGCAGATCGAGCGCCCGCTGACGCGCCTGCGCATGCCCCAGGCCGAGATGGATGCGGATTGTCTGCACGATCTGCTGCGAGACGGTGTAGAGCGGGTTAAGCGATGTCAGCGGATCCTGGAAGATGGATCCGATGTCCCGCCCCCGCAGACGACGTATTTCCTCGGCAGAAAGGTTGTCGATGCGGCGTCCGGCCAGGTGGATCTCGCCGGCGGTGATGCGGCCGCTGCCGGGCAGCAGGCCGATGATCGCGGCGCCGGTCAGCGACTTGCCGGCCCCAGATTCGCC
>CAIMEK010000485.1 GCA_903839965.1 uncultured Acetobacteraceae bacterium
AACCTCGCGCCCGGGGCAATGCCCGAGCCATGTCTTGGGCGAGTTGTTCAGCTGCCGCTGCCAAGTGAGGCGGCAACTCCGGTCAACCCAGGTGGAGTCATGCTGTTTGGGCACCCTCCTTCTCTATTGCCGACAAATATACTCTGGGGAGGAGTCTTCCAATTGTCAAGAACCTTGCGATGCTGACGGAAAAATTGAAGCAAAGCGCTAAAATCAGGCGGCGCGCGACGCCGGGGAGGCTTCCAGCGCGGCCAGGAAACTGCGCGCCCAGCCCGCCGCCGTGTAGTGGTTGACCGCCCGCCACATCCGCCCCCATCGTGCCCGGCGCTCGTCGGCGGCGATCGTCAGCGCCATGTGCAACGCCTCGGCGGTCGCATCGGGGTCGTGCGGGTTGATGACGATCGCCCCGTCCATTTCGTTCGCGGCGCCGGCGAAGCGCGACAGCACCAGCGCCCCCGGATCTTCCGGGTCCTGCGCCGCCACATATTCCTTCGCCACCAGGTTCATGCCGTCGCGCAGCGGCGTCACCAGCCCCACCCGGGCGACCCGGCAGAATCCGGCCAGTACCTCGCGCCGCACCGCCCGCGTCAGGTAGCGCAGCGGGGTCCAGTCGAACTCGGCGTGCTCGCTGTTGATCCGTCCGACCAGTTCGTCGAGCTCGCGGCGCAGGCTGCGGTACTGCGCCACGTCGCCGCGCGACACCGGCGCGATCTGCAGGAACGTCACCCGGTTGTGGTGCTCGGGATAGCGGCGCAGCAATTGGGCGAACCCGCGGAAGCGCTGCGGCAGGCCCTTCGAATAGTCCAGCCGGTCGATGCCCACGATCAGCGCCCGCTCGCCGAGCGACTGGCACAGCCGCTGCACCTCGGTGCCAGCCACCGCCTTGCGGGCGGCGGTGGCGAAGGCCTCCGGGTCGATGCCGATCGGGAAGACGCGCGCCCGCGGCACCTGGCCGTTCACGCTGAGCACCTCGTTCAGGTGGCGCGCGTCCTCGTCGGTCTGCACCCCGAGCACATCGTAGGTGCCGATGTCGCGCACCAGCGCGTCGCCGTCCGGCAGCGCTTCCCACAGCGCACGCGGCGGGAACGGCACGTGCAGGAAGAAGCCGATGCGCCCACGCACGCCGGCCTCGCGCAGGGCGGCGCCGAGCGGGAACAGGTGGTAGTCCTGCACCCAGATCGTGTCGTCGGGCCGCAGCAGCGGCGCCAGTCCTGCCGCGAAGGCGCGGTTGACCCGGCGATAGGCGATAAGGTCGGCGCGGCTGAATTCAGACAGCCCGACCCGGTGATGCAGCAGCGGCCACAGCATGCCGTTGGAGAAACCGCGGTAGTAGCCGGCGTAGTCCTCCGTCGTGAGGTCCAGCGTGGCGAGGGTCAGCCGCCCCGCCCGGTGCAGGTGGGGCTCTTTCCCTGGGGTCGCGCTGGTGGCGCCCGACCAGCCGAACCACAGCGTGTCCCGCCCGGCGATCGCCTCGCGCAAGGCGATCACCAAACCACCGGCGAGGCTGGTCCGCTCGCGCGGCGGCACCCGGTTCGAAACGATGACCAAGCGGCTCATCCGGCACGCCTCCTCTGTTGGCCAAGCGCCTGCAACCACGCGCGCACGCCGGCCGCATCGCCGAAGCTGTCGGCCACGCGCAGCCCGATCCCGCCTAGCGCGCACGCCGCGTCGATGGCGTCCTCGTCGGTCACGTCGTCGCCGACATATATTGGTACCCGACCGACGAAGGGCGGACGCGCCATCACGCGGTTGACCGCCCGCCCCTTGTCGGCGGCGCGCGGCTTCAATTCCCAGGCCATGTGTGCGGACATGACGGTGAACAACGCGTCATCGTCGTTCAGGATTTCCCGCAGCGCCTGGCGCAGCGCCGGGCCGGCCTCGGGGCACAACCGGTAGTGCAATACCAGCCCGTGCTGCTTGCGTTCCAGCAGCGCGCCCGGCTGGGCGGCGGCGGCCCGTTCGGCCCGCGCCAGCCAATCGGCGGGCAATTCGGGCAGGTCCGGCCGTTCCAGCGGCGCGCCGGGCGCATGGCGGATGGCACCGCCGTGTTCGCCGGCCACCGCATAGGGCAAGCCGTCGAGCAGGGCGTCGACCTGCTCCACCGGCCGCCCGCTGATCACCGCCACGGCGTCATTGAGCACGGCACGCACCGCCTTGAGCGCCGCCAGCAGCCCGGGCGGCACCACTACCGAAGCGGGCGTCGGCGCGATGTCGAGCAGCGTGCCGTCGAGGTCGAGCAACAGGGCGGCCCGCGCCGGCAGTTCGGGGGTCGACGGCGCGGATGGTTCGGTCATGGATGCGTATCCCCTCGCGGCGGTCGGTGGCTCCACCATGTCGCGAAGGCGTGCGCTACACCACCGCACGAAGGGCCACCAGCCCGGCCCTCCCTGCGAGCGCCGGCGTTACGGGGAACGCTCTTCCAGCGCCCGCCGGTCCTCCTCCGCCAGCAGGTCGCGGTTCATGCGGGTCGGCGCCGCGGCTTCGGACGGATCCGGCTCGGGGTCGCGCGGGAACAGCAGCGAGACCGTGGTGCTCTGGCCGGGGGCGGTGCGCACCGCCATGGAGCCGCCGCTCTGCTTGGTGAAGCCCATCACCTGCGGCAGCCCCAGCCCCGATCCCTTGCCGATTTCCTTGGTGGTGAAGAACGGCTCGAAGGCGTGCGCCAGGATTTCGGGCGGCATGCCGATGCCGGGATCGGCCACCTCGACGCGCACATACTCGCCGGGCGCCAGTTCCAATTGCTTCGCCTCGGCACCCTCGAGCCGCACGTTTTCCATCGAAATGCTCACGTTGCCGCCGCGCGGCATGGCATCGCGCGCGTTCTGCACCAGGTTCAGCAGCGCCGATTCGAACTGGCCCGGGTCGATCCGACAGCTCCACAGCCCCGGCTCGGCGCCGACCAGCACCTGCACCCCCTCGCCGCCCGCGCGGTCCAGCAGGTCGATCATGTCGGCCGCCAGGTCGCTCACCCGGCTGTGCTCGGCATGCAGGATCTGTCGGCGCGAGAAGGCCAACAACTGCGAGGTCAGGCGCCCGGCGCGGGCGATCACGCGCTGCGCGTTGCCGATCAGGCGGTCGGTGCGCGCGGTGCCGCCCTGCGCGACCACGGAGCGCGCCAGCTCCAGGTTGCCCGACACGGCCTGCAGCAGGTTGTTGAAGTCGTGCGCGATGCCGCCGGTGAGCTGGCCGATCGCGTCCATCTTCTGCGCCTGGGCGACCCAGCGATCCATTTCGCGCCGTTCGGTGATGTCGCGAGTGATCTTGGCGAAGCCCACCAGCTTGCCGGTGTCGTCGCGGATCGCGTCCACCACGCCGTTGGCCCAGAACCGCGTGCCGTCGCGGCGCACCCGCCAGCCCTCGGATTCGGACCGTCCCGTGCGCGCCGCCTCGGCCAGCGCGTGCGCCGGCACCCCGGCGGCACGATCCTCCTCGGTGAAGAAGCATTCGAACGAGCGGCCGAGGATCTGCCCGGCGCCGTAGCCCTTGATGCGCGCCGCCCCCGCATTCCAACTGCTCACCCGGCCCGCGGGATCGAGCATGAACAGGGCGTAGTCGGTGATGCCCTGGACCAGCCGTTCGAACTGCCGTTCGCTTTCGTGCAGCGCCGCCACGCTTTCCCCGACTTGCCGGGCAGCCTGCAGCGCCGTGCGCAGGCGGGTTCGGGCGCGCTGCCGGGCGCCGAGGTCGGTGGCGGACGCCACCAGCAGGGTCGTGCGGCCCCGTGCGTCGCACAATGGCGCGAGCGACAGCGCGATCGGCACGATCCGCCCATTGGGCAGCTCGATCTCGGTGCCGATGCGGCTCGCCGCCCCGCCGGCGGCGCGCACCACCGCCGCGCCAACCCGCGCGCGCGCCTTCGGCAGCGCCGACCACCAGGGCGCATCGGCCAGGGCGACCCCGCGTAGGCCGGCGCCGTCGGACGGGCACACCCGCCGGGCGGCCCGGTTGAGCTGCAGGATGGTGCCGTCGGGGGCGAGCAGGCCAACGAAGCCGGGCAGCGCATCCAACAGGCCCGACAGGTGGTCGGCCGCGGGCGCACCGATGCGCCGGCGCGCCAGGTGGCCCAACCCCCTGGTGGCCGCCGCCCGAACGCCGGGTGCGCCGGCGCTCACCGGCCGGGGCCGGAAGATGCGCCCGCGGACGAGGGGCCTGAGAATTCGTAAGCTGCTGGCAGGATGTTCCCTCTCCCGGGCCGGTCGTTTGGCTTCACCGGGTAAGCATATAGCCTGGCCCGCCGCACCCTGACGGCGCCGGCCCCTCACGATGTCGTGGACAGACCAGCCCCGGACCGGGGGACCCGCTGGTGCGCGAGGCCGACCAACGCATCAGGAACAGCCTGCGGCTCACCGCCGCGCTGCTGACCCGGCAACGCTCGCGGCTGTCCGACCCCGAAGCCGGTGCCGCGCAATTGCCGCGGCTGGCGCCGGTGCGAGGTCCCAAGGCAGCCGACGACGGATTTGTCTCAGTGCAGTGCCGCCACCTTACCTGTTCTGCCCGAGCGAATGGCTGATGAGTTCCAGCGCCGCCCGCAAGTCCTGCAATTCCAGCTGGCCTGGGGCGGAGGCCTGGCCGACCATCCCGAAAGTCGCCGCCGAGCCGAACAACTCGCCGGAGAGCCGCGAAATCACCCCCTTGCCCGCCATGGCCATCGTGATGAGCGGACGATCGGTATACTGGCTGGACATCACCCATGTCGCACTCAGCAGCTTGAGCACGTCGCCGGCGTCCAACGGCATCGTCGCGATCTTCAGGATATCCGCGCCAAGCTCCTGCATGCGCCGCATCCGGGCGACCAGCTCGTCGGTCGGGGCCGTCGCGGCAAAGTCGTGGTTCGACATCACCACGGGCACGCCGGCGCGGTGCGCCGCATCGACCAGACGACGCACGACGCCCTCGTCGCGCATCAGTTCGACGTCGATCAGGTCGGCCCGTCCGTCCTGCAGGATCGCCGCGTAAAGCTCCGCGTAGCTCGCTTCGTCGATCGCCGTCGCGCCGCCCTCGGCCTTGGTGCGGAAGGTCACCAGGATCGGCTTGGTGGGCGCCGCATTGGCGACGTCGAGCGTGAGGCGCGCCAGGCGCGCCTTGTCGAGCGCGATATCGAGGTAATCCACCCGGAACTCGATCACGTCGAGCGCATCTTCCTTGTCCAACCGCTGGGCCGTCGCCAGCGCCTCGGCCGCTGTCTTCGAGGGTATCGGCACGAGGATCTTGGGTCTTCCCGCACCGATCACGACGTTCTTGACACTCACAGTCCGCATTTCGGGTTTCCTCCCCAGGGTGGCGCCGCCGCAGAACGGCATGCGCGGTTCGCAACTGTCTATGGCAAAGCACCCTTCAGCGCCGGATACAGCGCCCGATAGGCGACCAGCCCGGCGGCATAGGCCTCGGCCAGCGCCGGATCGGGCGCGATCGTCTCCAGCCCGGCCTGGCGCTCACACACCGCGGCCGGGTCCTCGCCGGTCACCGCCAGCCGCGCCAGCCGGGCAGCGCCGAACGCGGCGCCATGCTCGCTCTCCGCCACCCGCCGCAGCTCGATGCCGAGCACCGAAGCGAGAATGGCGACCCAGGCGCGCGACTTGCCGCCGCCGCCGATTACGTCGGCCGCGGCGATGCGGGTGCCCGAGGCGGCCAGGCTGTCCAGGCAGTCGCGCATGGAAAAGGCGACGCCCTCCAGCACGGCCTGGGTGAGCGCGGCACGCGTGGTGTCGTGCGACAGGCCGGCGAAGGCGCCGCGGATGGCGCCGTCGTTGTGCGGCGTGCGCTCGCCGGAAAGGTAGGGCAGGAACACGGCCGGGCTCGGCGCGCGGGGCATGCCGATCTCGTCGACCAGCGTCGCCTCGTCGTAGCCGGCGATGCCCGCCCACCAGGCCAGCGAGGCCCCCGCCGAGAGCGCCACGCCCATCTGGTGCCACAGCCCGGGCAGCGCGTGGCAGAAGGCGTGCACGGCGGCCTGCGGATACGGGGCGAAACGGTCCGTGGTCGCCCACAGCACGCCGGACGTGCCGAGCGAGACGAAGGCGTCGCCCGGATGGATGGCGCCCAGCCCGACCGCGCCGGCGGCATTGTCGCCCGCCCCGCCGGCCAGCACCACGTCGCGGCGCATGCCCCAGCGCTGGGCCAGCTCCGGCCGCAGCACGCCGGCGGCGGCACTGCCCTCCACCAGGGCGGGCATCTGGCGCGTGGTGAGGAAGGTGGCGCCCAGCGCGGCCGGCGACCAGGCGCGGCGGCCGACATCGAGCCACAGCGTGCCGGAAGCGTCCGACATTTCCTCGATCATCTCGCCGGTCAGCCGCCAGCGCAGCCAGGCCTTGGGCAACAGCACATGGGCGAGGGCGGCGAACACCTTCGGCTCGTGCTTGCGCACCCAGAGCAGCTTGGGGGCAGTGAAGCCGGGCATGGCGAGGTTGCCGGCGATGGCGTGCAGTTCCGGCAGCGCCGCCTCCAGCTCGCGGCACTCGGCGGCGGAGCGCACGTCGTTCCACAGGATGCAGGGACGCAGCACGGCGCCGTGCTTGTCCAGCAGCGTCGCGCCGTGCATCTGCCCGGACAGGCCGATGCCCCGAACCGCGGCGAGTTCGGCCGGATGCGAGGCGCGCAGCGCGTCGAGCACCACTTCCAGGGCCCGCCACCAAGCCTCGGGGTCCTGCTCGCTGTGGCCGGGCGCCGGGCGGGAAACGGTGAGCGGCGCAGCGGCGGCGGCGAGCGCGTGCTGCGCACCGTCAACCAGGACCGCCTTCAGCGACGAAGTGCCGAGATCGATGCCGAGAAACATGGTCGCCCCCTCCAAGAGGGCGCCATTACGAGCACGACGGCGTTACCACGGCAACCTAACCCGCGAACGGCAGGGCGATCCCAAAGGCCTGCAGCACCAGCAGAATATTCAGCGCCAGCACCACCGCCGTCGCCGCCGTGGCGACGATGCGGGTGAGCCGGCCGTTGGCGAAACTGCCCATCAGGCGCCGGTCGCTGGTCAGCACCACCAACGCAATCATCGGCACCGGCAGCGCCAGGCTGAGCACCACCTGGCTCCACACCAGCGACTCCGTCACGTTGGCGCCCAACGCGATCAGCAGGAAGGCGGGCGCCATGGTGACCAGCCGGCGCACCCAGACCGGAATGCGGAAGTGGACGAAATCCTGCATGATCATCTGGCCGGCCATGGTGCCGACCATGGAGCTGGAAAGGCCGGAGGCCAGCAGCGACAGCGCGAACACCAGCGCCGCCCCGCCGCCGAGCAGCGGCACCAGGGTGTGGTAGGCGGCCTCGATCTCGGCGACCTCGGCATGGCCCTGGTGGAACGCCGAGGCGGCCATCGCCACCATCGCCACGTTCACCAGCCCGGCCACGCCGAGCGCCACCACCACCTCGATATTGGAGAAGCGCAGCACCGCGCGCCGGTCGGCCAGGCTGGCCGCCGGCATGCGATTCTGGGTCAGGCCGGAATGCAGATACAGCGCGTGCGGCATGATGGTGGCGCCGATGATGCCCACCGACAGCCATACCGCGTCGGCATCCGCCAGCACGGGCGTGACCAGGCCGCGCGCGAACCCGCCCCACTCCGGCGGCGCCACGATCACTTCGGCCAGGTAGGCCAGCCCGATCGCCAGCACGAAGCCGCCGATCACCAGCTCGATCGGCCGGAAGCCGCGGTTGCCCAGCGACAGCAGCACACAGGTGACGATGCCGGTGGCGATCATGCAGGGGAACAGCCCCAGCCCCGTCAGCAGCGACAGCCCCAGCGCGCCGCCCACGAACTCGGCGAGGTCGGTGGCCATGGCCGCAATTTCGCTCACGCCCCACATCGCCAGCACCACCGCCGGCGGAAAACGGTCGCGGCAGGCCTGCGCCAGGCTGGTGTCGGTGACGATGCCGAGCTTGGCCGACAGCGCCTGCAGCAGCATGGCGACCAGGTTGGAGAGCAGCACGACCCAGAGCAGGGAGTAGCCGTAGCGGGCGCCGGCCTGGATGTTGGTGGCGAAGTTGCCGGGGTCCATGTAGGCGATCGAGGCGATGACGGCGGGGCCGACGAACGGCAGGCAGGCGCGCAGCCCACGGCGCTGGCCGGCGAGCGAGGCCCGCCCGGCGACGATGGTGCGTTGCGTCAGTGTCAGGCCCTGCATGGTCGTATCGCTCACCGGCACCCTCCTGCGTTGCGGTTCGCCACTTGTTGCGGTTCCGTAGCTCCGCCCCCAAAGTGTAGCCTTGGCTACATTTCTGCGACAGGATATCGCGACGCATTCGCATTTTGTCAACGCCCTTTTGCCGGCGCCGCGAGCACGCCATTGTGAGCCTGCCGCCCAGCCCAGGGAGATGACCACGTGGCCCGACGCCCCGCCGCCCCGACTGAACTGCCGGCCGAACCCACCCAGGCCCGCCGCTTCGGCAAGACGCGCAGCGAACTCGCCAGCGTGGTGCTGGAGGATTACGCCGAACTGATCGCCGACCTGCTGGCCAACGCGGGCGAGGCGCGGCCGACCGACATCGCCCGCCGGCTCGGCGTGTCGCACGCCACCGCGATCAACAACATCGGCCGGCTGAAGCGCGAGGGGCTGGCCACCGCCCGCCCCTATCGCGGGGTATTTCTCACCGAGGCCGGCGAACGTCTGGCCAGCCGGGTGCACACGCGGCATCGGCTGGTGGTGGATGTGCTGCTGGCGCTCGGGGTGCCACGCGAGGCGGCCGAGCAGGACGCCGAGGGCATCGAGCACCACGTGTCCGAGGCCACGCTGCACGCGTTCTCGCGCTTCCTGAAGCAGCCTCGGGAATGACCCCGGCCGGGTTGCACCGATAAGTTACTTGGCCGGCCCCGGGTTCGGGCGGCAGGGAGCACCCAAAGGGGTGCCGCCATGAAGTTCCTCGCCGGTTTCGTGTTCTGCATCGTGCTCGGGGTGGCCGGAGCGGTGGGCTACAGCTATTCGGGGCTGGTGGACATCACCGCCGCCAACCCCGACAACCCGGCCGTGGGCTGGCTGCTGCACAACACCTACCGCTATTCGGTCCGGCAGGGCATGGCCAGCGTCGCGGTGCCGGCGAACCTTGCCACGCCCGAGAAGATCAAGGCCGGGGCGAAGTTGTATTCCGAGGAGTGCGTCTACTGCCATGGCTCGCCGGGCGAGGATGCCTCTTCGCTGGCCAAGGGATTGAACCCGCCGGCGCCGATGCTGCTGGCCGGCAGCGGGCCCTACCCGGCGAACCGGGCGTTCTGGGTCGCCAAGAATGGCGTGCGGATGTCCGCCATGCCGGCCTGGAGCAAGTCGTACGACGACGACCACCTGTGGTCGGTGGCGGCGTTCCTGAGCCAGAAGCGCGGCCTGTCGGCTGAGGAATACAAGGCACTGACGGCCGGGGATTGAGGGTCGCGCCCCTCTCCCCGGCCCCCGCTCAGTACCCGAAAGCCCGCGGCAGCGTGGTGCTGATCGCCGGGAAGAAGGCGATGATGAACACGCAGACCAGCAACAGGCCGAGATAGCAGAAGATCGGCTTGATGGTTTCCTCCAGCGCCACGTTGCCGATCAGGCAGGCGCCGAGCAGGCCCAGGCCGATCGGCGGCGCGAACAGGCCGATGCCCATCGAAATCACCAGCACGATGCCGAACTGCAGCGGATCGATGCCGATCTGCGCCGCCACCGGCACCAGCAGCGGGCCGAACAGGATGAGCGCCGCGGCGCCTTCCAGCACGGAGCCCATGACGATCAGGATGGCGATCGACACCAGCAGGAACGTCCCGATGCCGGCGGTCTGCGCCAGCTGCACCATGAACAGGCCCATCGCGTGCGGGATCTGCTGGATGGTCAGCGTGAAGGCCAGCGACTGGGCCGCCGCGCAGATGAACAGCACCAGCCCCGAACGGCTCGCCGCCAGCACCAGGCAGTTCATCAGCACGCGCATCGGCAGTTCGCGGAATACCACCACGCCGGCCAGGATGGCGTAGAGCGCGGCGAAGGCGGAGATTTCCGTCGCGGTGGCGTAGCCGAACTTGAAGCCGATGAAGATCATCGCGATCAGGCCGAACGAGACCATGGCGCCGGCCATGACCCCGCGCTTGCCGGCGAAGGTGGCCACCTCGCCGACGATGCCGGCCTTGCTGCCGAAAATGACGGAAGCGACGATCAGGCACGTTGCCATCAGCGCGGCCGGCAGGAAGCCCGCCATGAACAGGCCGCCGATCGACAGGTTGGCGACGAAGCCGAGGATGATGAGGTTGATGCAGGGCGGGATGGTCTCCGCCATCACCGCCGAGGCGCTCAGCAGCGCCACCGCGTTGCCGGCGTGCTGCTTGGAGCGTTTCGCCGCCGGCACGAGCACCGAGCCGACCGCCGCCACATCCGCCATCTTCGAGCCCGAGATGCCGGAGAACAGCACCATGGACAACACCATGACCATGTTGAGCCCGCCGCGCATCCCGCCGATTGCGCGCCGCAGCATCTCGATCAGGCGGATCGACATCCCGTTGGCTTCCATCAGGTAGCCGACCAGGATGAAGAAGGGGATCGCCAGCATGACGAAGCTGTCGATGCCGCGGGCCATCTGCTGGGCCACGATGACGCCGGGCAGCGAGCCCTCCGTCACCACGTAGACCAGCGCCGCCAGCACCAGCACGAAGCCGATCGGCAGCCCGCCGAACAGGGTTATCACCAGGGCGGCCAGCATGAACGCGCTCGAGGAGGGCAACGCGTCCGGCAGCAGCGTGGCCCAGGCCATGTAAAGGCAGACGATGAGGGCAAGGATGATCGCGGCCTCGGCGATGTGCCGGGCGGGACGGCGCAACAGCGTTTCGGCGGCGAAGGCGGCCATGCACACCATGCCGCCGCCCATCGGGTAGAACGTCCACTCGAGCGGCAGGCCGGAGCCGGTGGTCTGCCCCGTCGTCATCCAGCCCAGGCTGAGCGTGTACCAGGCGACGTAGACCGACATCAGCGTCAGCAGCATCCAGCCGACGGCATCGACCGCTTCGCGCACCGCGGGCCGCGCGCGGCCGACGAAATATTCGATGCCGAGGCTTTCGTGCCGCGCCATCGCGCTGGCCGCTCCGAAGAAGCTGGAGCCGACCATCAGGCCACGCGCCACGTCGTCGGCCCATTCCACCGGCGCATTGAACGTGACCCGCGCCACGACGGAAAAGATCACCGCCACCAGGTCCGCCGCCAGCAACAGCGCCGCCAGGGTGTCGGACAGCACCAGCAGTGGCCGGGTGATCGGATAGGGGACGAAGACGGACGCCGCCTCGGCGGCGTCCGCCAACTCCGCGCCGGGCGGCACGAGCAATTCCGCCGCCCCGGCGTCGTCAGTAACGAGGTCGGTCACTTACGGATCTCAGACCGTGGTTGAGCGGATCGCTTCGATGATGGGCTTCGACTCGGGCCGCGCCTTTATGAAGTTCTCGCTCTGCACCGCGACGCGCTTCTGGAAGGCCTCGCGGTTGCACTCGTTGACCGTCACGCCCTTCTCCTTGAGCACGGCGATCGCTTCCTGCTCCACGGCCAGGCCGTGCGCGCGGGTTTCGATGGCCGCGGCCTGGGCGGAATCGAGGAAGCGGTCGCGCAGCTTCGTCTCGATGCGCTGCAGATTCTGATTGCTCATGTAGATGGCGAGCGGCGAGAAGTTGTGCTTGGTGAGCGAGTAGAACTTCACCGTCTCATAGAACTTGCTGGCCACCAGCGTCGGCGGGTCATGCTCCAGCCCGTCCAGCACGCCGGCCTGCAGCGCGGTGTAGATCTCGCCCATCGCCAGCGGGGTGGCGGCGGCGCCCATCAGGCGCAGGCATTCGGTGATCACCGGGTTCGGCAGCGTGCGGATCTTCAGCCCGGCCAGGTCCGCCGGCTCGTGCACCGGCTTCTTCGCGAACACGCTGCGCGACCCGAAATTGTATGCCCACGAAATGATACGGATGTTGGCGCCCTTGAGCAGCGCTTCCTCGATCGGCTTCGCCGCGCCGGCGTTGAACGCCTTGGTCTGCTGGGGGAAGCTGTCGAACAGGTAGCCGAGGTCGAAGGTGCCGACCAGCGGCACCAGGTTGGCCGAGATCGACGAACCGGACACCATCAGGTCGATGACGCCGAGCTTGACGGAGTTGATGACGTCGATTTCCTGGCCGAGCTGGTTGTCGGGGAAAAAGGCGACGTCGATCTGCTCGCTCAGCCCGTCCGCCTTCAGGTGCTTGATCAGGTTGTCGTAGTAGACCCGGCCGTTGGCGAATTTCGGGTCGTTCGCCTGCGAGCTGGACAACCGCAGCTTGACCGGGGCGGCCTGCGCGCGGCCGATGATCGCGGGAGCCATCGCAAGGCCCAGCCCCGCCGAGGCGGCGGCCTGGATGAATGGACGGCGGGAGATGGGACGCGCCATATTGTGTGGTTTCCTCATGAAAACCGGGCTCGCTCCGTTGATCGGCGATGCCCGGGCAGTCTTCACATTGACGGTAGCTGTAAACCTTCCCAGCCCAGCATGACAAGGCTGTCCTGACCGGCGGAAAAACCCCACCGGCCGCCCGCGGCTAAGTTGCCGCGGGGCGGAAGGAATTACGGAAGTTCCGGACCTACGCTGCGGCCGACCTCCCGTTGGCTTCGCTCGACTGGCGCGCGGGCGCGGTCCAGGCGGGAAGGCTCGCCGTCACCTGCAGGTCGAGCACCAGGTCGCGGTCGGGCGCGAAGCCGGCCGGAACCTGCACGCGGGCGTGCCCGTCCGTCCAGCGCCAGCCCTGCCCGTCCGCCTGCTCGAAGGCGTAAAAACCCGCGCCGTCGGGCAAGCTGTCGAGGCTGACCCGATGCGTCCGGCCGTCCTGGCGGAAGCTGATCTGCGTGAGCATGACGCCAAGCCGCCTTCCATCCGGGTGCAGGTCGTGGATTTCGGCGGGCACCGCGGCGCGCGAGGCAATGACGATGGCCTCGGCGTCGCCGGGCAGCACGAAGCGATGCAGCCCGCCGGCCACGCTTTGCGGGGCCAGCCGCTTTCCGCCGACCAGCACGTGCAGGTCGGGGTCGTCGGTCAGGCTGAAGCCGAGCCCGCGCGCGCGCTCCAGCAGGTAGCTGCGGGCGGCTTCCAGTTCCGCCCCTTCCCATACCAGCCTGGCGCAGCCGGCACGGTCCCACACGCCGAGCGCGAAGTCCGGATGCATCATCACCGCGCCGCCGCCATTGGCGAAGGCGCCGCGGTTGCCGGTGTCGAGGTAGCTTTCGCAGGCCAGGCCTTCGGCCAGCAGCACGTCGTGCTGGTGCAGCTCGACATGCCAGTAGGTCACCCGCCGCGCCGCTTCCTGCACGATGGTGGCGCCGTTGAGCAGGTAGCGCACCGGGATCAGCACGCCGTCGATGAACACCGCATGGTCGGGCGAGAGCAGCAGGTCGCGGCCGGGCTGCCCGGCGCCGAAGGCATGCGCCGAAATGCGCACCGGCCGCACGTCGTGCGGGCGCGGATGGGCGGCGCAATCGACCGTACGATGGCCGAGCCAATGCACCGGGGCGGTGCCGCCGCTGGCCAGGCGCACCGTATCGCCGACGCTGAGGTGCTCGACCGCCACCTCGCCGCGCGCGGTGGCGAAGCGGGTTCCCGCCGCGAAGCAGGCCGCTTCGGTGGCGAGGACATTCGTGCCACCGAAACTGTCCGAGCCCAGGGTGAAGCCGGTGGAGGCAGAATGCACGCCGAGGACGTTAAGGGTGGCGACACTGGGACCGCTGGTCGGATTGATGGTCAGGATGCCGCCGGCCGAAGTGACCTGGTTCCAGCTCCAGGTCAGGCCGGTGCTGCTCACGCCCAGGATATCGATCGTCGGGCCGCCGACATAGAAGCCCTTGATGATGCCCTGCATCGGGGCGGGCGCCTTCAGCCCCAGAACTTCAGCGGTCCCGGAGGTGAACATGATCGTGTCGGTGTTGGCGACGCTGCCGACCTCCAGCGTCGTGCCGCTGCTGATGCTCAGCGTGCCGTTGCCGGTGATGGCTCCGTACAGGTTCAGGATGTTGCTGCCCGGCACGCCGACGTTCGGCAGCCCGGACATGATCAGTCCGTTGTCGATGATGGTGCCCGAGGTCGAGATGGTGCCTTCGCCGGCGAGCGTGGCGCCGCTGCCGATGCCGACATTGCCGGCGCCGGGGCTGCCGGCCGAGCCGATGAGCAGCGAGGAGCCGCTGTCCACCATGACGCCCGAGCCCTGCCACATGTACAGGCCACCGAGCTGCGCCTGGCCGCCGCCCGTCAGGTTCAGGTAGCCGCTGGCGGAGGTCACGACCAGCGTCCCCGACTGCAGAACGTCGCCGAGATAGGCTGCCCCGGTGGCGTTCAGGCTGCCGCCGTTCTGCACCAGGATGCTGTTGGTGCCGGTCAGGGTGGAGGCGCCGACCACGATGCTGCCGGCCACCGACAGCTGCGTGCTGCCCAGCGTGCCGCCGCCATCGATGGTCACCTGGCCGGTGCCGGAGGTCGGTGTGCCGCCCATCGCGCTGCCGCCCACGTCCAGCTCACCGGCAACCCCGACACTGCCGCCTTGCCAGACCTGCAGCACACCGAAGCTGTTCAGCCCGACCACCAGGGCGCCGGTGGCGTTGAACAACCCGCCGGAAAAACTGTTGCCGACGGCCAGTATGCCGTTTGCGCCGTTGCCAACCACCGCCGCCCACGGCGCGACACTCGCGACCGTGCCGGCGGTGACGGTGCCATACTGGCTGATGCCGAGCGTTCCCGCGTTGCTCTGGCCGATGTTGATCGGCCCCGCGGCGTCGATGCGCGCGCCAGCGGAAAACACCGCCACGTTGCCGCTGCCCAGGGCGTCGCCGATGGTCAGGCGGTAGCCGGTGCCGGTGTAGCCGCTGGCGAACTGCATCGCGCCGCTCATCAGCGTGAGCGTGGTGCCGCCGCCGACAATGGCGGTGCCGGTGGCATCGAGCAGCAGGCTGCCGCCGTTGGTGATCGAGGCGCTGCCACCATCCAGGTTGAAGGCGGCCGACAGCGTGCCCGAAGCAGCCAGGTTGACGATGCCGCCGCCACTGATGCTGCTGCTGTTGTTGATGTTGATCGACGAAGACCCCAGGGTCGTCGTGTTGTGCAGGGCCCACAGACGCGTGGCCTGCACCGCGCCACCCCAGACGTTCAGTGTGCCGACCCCGCTCCCGAGACTGGCGGTCCCGGGCCCGGTGCCGCCCAGGAAGATGTTGCCCGCCACCGACACGCTGCCGTAGCTGTTGATGAAGGCGACACCCCGGCCATTGCGCCCGATCACCAGGTCGCCGGTCTGCACGGTGAACAGCGAAGCCTGTCCGGTGAAGCCCGAGATCGAGAGCGTGCCGGCGGAGGCGATCGTGCCGGTCATCTGGTTGCCCAGAACCGCGCCCATCGACATCCCGGTTGCGGTGCCGCCGTTGCCGACCAGCACCGTGCCGCCGCTCCACACATTCAGCATGCCGGTGCCGCGGTGGCCGATGACCATCGGGCCGCCGCCGGTATCCAGCAACGAATTCAGCCCGTTTACCTGCACCATTCCGAACGCGGACGTGTTGTTCTGCGTGCCCTGACCGATCGACACCTTGAAGGTGCTGGCCGCCTCGATGGTGCCCAGTTTCACCGTTCCGGCGTTGTTGATCATAAGGACGCCGCTGCCGCCCTGGCCTACAATCAATCCGGAGACGGTGCCGGTGGCGGTGTTGTAGATCGTGCTGGTGCCGATGACGATGGAACTCGGCAAGGCTGCGGTGCCGGTGCTGATCAGCCACTGCGCCGCGTTGGTCACGTTCACGGTGCCGGAGGAGTTCTGTACCAACCCGAGCATGGCGTAGGAGGCGTCGTTTACCGTCGCGCCGTTGTCCACCCATAGCGCGCCGGTGCCCCCGTTGGACACCGAGGTCACGTAATTGCCGGCCGAGAGCGTGTTGCTCACGCCGGGGTAGCCGCCGCCGATCAGCATGGCGCCGGAATAGGGCGTGCTGGCGTCCCCGCCGACGTCGCTCCACAGCGCGTTGGCGCCGCTGATGTTGAGCTGGCTCGCGGAGTTCAATGTGTCGGTGCTGGCGTAGGGGGAGCCGCCGATCAGCGTGTAGGTGCCGCTGACGCGGGAATTGGCTCCCACCCACACCGAGGCCTGCGCCTTCTCGCCGACGTCGATCGCCCCGCCCGCAACGATCGTGCCGCCGCTGATGGTACCATCGTTCTCGATATCGAGCGCCAGCAACCCAATGTTCTGGGAGTACGGGAGCTGCCCGGCCAGCGCGAGGGTTCCGCCCGCTTCCACGAGCAACCGGCCTTCGACCTGGTAATAGTTGTTCGCCGTCAGCGTGCCGCCGGACTTGATGTCCACCGTGCCGCTGGTCTGCAGGAACGTGCCGCCGCCGCTTTCGGTGGTGCCCTGGGCGGCCACCGTCAGGCTCGATGAGTCGATCTGCAGGGTGTCGAACGGGTCGGCGAACACCACCGATCCGACCGAGGCCCCACTGTTCAGCCCGATGGTGTATTTCGGGTTGCTGCCGGATTGCGCGGCGGCCGCCTCCGCCGGGGTCATCGCGAATTCGGCGGTCTGGTAGATCCCGGGATGGCCGGACGCCTCGCCGCCGGTCCACAGCGACAGGTCGTTCCAGTTCCCGTTGGTGCCGCCGACCCAGGAGGCCACGGTGCCACTGTTGATGGTCGTCGCCTGCAGCGTGATCTTGGTGCCGCCGGCGCCGTCGGAGGCAAGCACGAAATTGCTGTCGAAGGTGCCGGTGGCGACGGAGCCGTCGCCGGTGGTGAACTGCGAGCCGCCGAAGCGCAGCGTGCCCACCAGCGTGCCGCTGTTGAACAATTCCAGCACGCCGGGGCCATAGTACGGGTCGGTGCCGTACTTGTAGGTCAGCGCGGTGGGCGCCAGCCCGGCCAGGTCGATGGTGTCGCCGGGCGTGAAGCCGAGGATGCGGGCCTTGGTGTTGGCCAGCGTCTTCGTGCCGCCCTGGAAGGGCAGCGACGTGCTGGCGTCGATCTTCAGCGTTCCGTGGGCGTCGTCGAACACGATCGCCTGGGCGCCGCCGGTATTGGTGGCCAGTTCCAGGGTGGCGGTGTTGGCGCCGCCCAGGATGTTCATCTGGCCGCCGTGGCCGTCCATCTGGGCGTTGATCTGCACCAGCGAGTTGCCGGTGCTGCCCAAGGAGAACAGGAACTGGGCATTGTCGAGCACGGCGGCGCCGGCGGTGGTGCTGCCGTTGACGATCAGCGTGCCGCCGGTTTCGATCAGCGCGTTTTCGTTATCGTAGAGGCCGTTGATCGTGCCGTTCTGCTTGATGTTGAGGGTGGTCACGTTGCCCGGCGAGTCCAGCCAGACCATGCCGTTGTTGGTCACGATGCCGGCGGCGTTGATCGTCACCAGGTCGGCGGTGCCGGTTTCGTGGATGATCGTCTGGGTGTCGGGATTGTTCGGGTCGATCACCATCGTGCCGTTGGCGCTGCCGGTCAGGTTCAGCGTGTCGCCGTTGGCGAAGGTGAGCTTGCTGCTGGTGATGGTGCTGTCGACCAGGTTCACCGTGTCGGCGGTGTCGAACACATAGACATCGCCGGTCATGCTGCTGGTGGTGCCGTTCCACACCACGCCCGACCCGGTGGCGGTCATGGTGTTGCCGCTGGACACCGCCCCGTTGAAGTTGATCGTCGTGCCCGGGCCGATGACGTTGATGATGAACCCGGAGAGCGGGCCGGAGGGAACGGGCAGCGTGCTGCCGGCCGGGATGATCAGGGTGTCGCCAGGGACTGGCGTGCCCGGGGGAGTCCAGCCAGTACCATTCCACGTGTAGACTGACATCGTCGGCCCTCCGCCCTTTTGGCACAAACACCATGGCGCGCACGCGCTGGCGCCATTCGCTCACGGGAAAGTCATAGCACGGTGGGTAACCAATAGCGAAGCGTCAACGACCTGGAAAAGCATTAAAGCTTTGGTACTCCCCGCAGTTCGCGTGCGGCGCTGCGAACGCGCTGCCGCGGACGGCTTCGCCTTCACATGGGCACGTCTGGTGGCGTTAACCTGTTGAAAAGCCTTGGTATCAAGCGCGCGCAAGGACCCGTAGCCGGCCCGCATGGGAGCGAATCGGCCATGTCGTTCCTTCAAAGGAATACCTTGCGGCCGCGCCCGGCGCAGCGCCGCCGGTCGGCCGGGGGGCTAGCCCTTGCGCCCCAGCACCTGCTCGGCCAGCACGGCCCAGTAGCTCGCCCCCACCGCCAGCACCTCGTCGTTGAAGTCGTATTTCGGGTGGTGCAGCATCGCGTCGTTGCCGCGGGCGGCGCCCAGCATGATGTAATTGCCCTGCTTGGCGTTCAGCATGAAGGAGAAGTCCTCCCCCCCCATGGTCGGCTTGTCCATCGGCAGCACCCGCGACTCGCCCGCCACCGTCTGCGCCGCCCGCACCGCGATCTCGGTGGCCGCGGGGTCGTTGATGGTCGCCGGGTAGGCGCGGTCGAACACCACCTCGGCATGCGCGCCGAAGCTCTCGGCGATGCCGGTGGCCAGCCGGCGCACACCGCTCTCCAGCCGGTCGCCCACCTCGGGGGCGAACCAGCGCGCCGTGCCCAGCATGTGCACCGTGTCCGGGATGACGTTGAAGGCGTTGCCGCCGTTGAAATGGCCGATGGTGATCACGCCGCCCGCCAGCGGCTCGATCGAGCGCGCCACGATGGTCTGCAGCGCCACCACGATCTGCGCCGCCACCACGATCGGGTCGACGCCGCGTTCCGGCTGCGCGCCGTGCGAACCCTTGCCGGTGACGACGATGTCGATGATCGCCGTCGCCGCCATGATTGGGCCGCTGCGCCACAGGAATGTTCCTGCCGGCGCTGCCGGCCAGTTGTGCATGCCGAACACCATGCGCATCGGGAAGCGCTCGAACAGCCCCTCCTTCACCATCAGCTCGCCGCCGGCTTCGCGCTCCTCGGCCGGCTGGAAAATGACGTAGACCGTGCCGTCGAAGTTGCGCGTCTCGGCGAGGTATTTCGCGGCGCCCAGCAGCATGGCGGTGTGGCCGTCGTGGCCGCAGGCATGCATCACGCCGGTATTCTCGCTGGCGTAGGGCTTGCCGGTCTCCTCGAGAATGGGCAGCGCGTCCATGTCGGCGCGCAGCCCGATCGCCTCGCCGCCGGCGCGCCCGCGAATGACGCCGATAACACCGGTGCGCGCCATGCCGGTGACGATTTCGTCCACCCCTAAGCTGCGCAGCTTGTCCTCGACCACGCCGGCGGTGCGCACTTCCTGCAGCGCCAGTTCGGGATGGCGGTGCAGGTCCTGGCGCCATTGCGCCATTTCCGCGTTGAACTCGGCGATGCGATTGAGCACGGGCATGGGTCGGGCCTCTTCAGAGTGGTAGTGGGGGGAAGCCGAGGTCAACCGGGCGACTCACGGCCAAAGCGACTGCCGCAACCCGTCCAGCGCAATCTGGGCCGCGAGTGCGGCCAACAGCACGCCGAGCACGCGGCCGACCACGTTCGCGCCGGTCCTGCCGAGCAGCGCGGCGAGCCGGTGCGCCGCCAGCAGGGCGGCCAGGGTGATCCCCAGCACGACCACCAGGGCCGCCTCGGTCGCCACGATACGCCACGGATCGCCTTGCCCGGTGGACTGGAACAGCACCATGGTGGTCATCGCGCCCGGCCCGGCGATCAAGGGGATGGCGAGCGGGAAAACGCTGATGTCCTCGGTTGGGGGCACGGCGCGCGGCTCGGCGCGCGGCTGTTCCCCGCGGACGGCCACCATTTCCGCCGCCGCGATGAACAGCAGGATGCCGCCGGCAACCTTCATGGCGGGCACGCCGATCCCGAGCAGGTGCAGCAGTTGCTCGCCGGCCACGCCGAACACCGACAGCACGACAAAAGCGATGCCGCAGGCCCGCCTGGCCTGGCGCGCCCGCTCGGCGGGGGCGTCGCGCCGCGTCAGCGCAACGAACATGACGGCGGTTCCGGCTGGATCGACAATCACCAGCAGGGCCACCAGGACGTAGAGGAATTGGCTCGCGATCGAACCGTTCATCCGGTCAATTTAGGTCCGCGGCGCCCGGAAGCAAAGCCATGCGCGGGGAGCGTTGCGGAGCCGGATTCCGCGCCGGGGTTGTTGCACAGGCTTGACGATGCCCCTGGATAGGGGAAGTCTCGCTCCATGGCGGCGGAATAAGGAACAAGAACATGGCGTCAATTGAACTGTGCCCGGGCAATAGGCTTTCGCGGCGTCGCGCGCTGCAGGCCGGCGCCGCCGCCTTCGCGGCCACCAGCTTCGCCACCCGCAGCCCCGCGCGCGCCGCCGGCTTCGACTGGCAGCGCTACAAGGGGGAGCACCTGGAGGTCTACCTCTCGAAGAACCCGCGTGGGGACCTGCTGCTGGCCGCCAATCGCGAATTCGAGGAACTGACCGGCATGCGCGTGTCCGCCGAGCAGGTGCCGGAGCAGCAGTTCCGGCAGAAATTCACCCTCGAATTCGCCAGCGGCCACCCCAGCTTCGACGTGGTCGGCGTCGCGCCGCACGTGCAGAAGGGCATGCTGGCCAAGACAAAATGGCTGCTCGACCTGCGCGGCATCCTGGCGGACCCCCAGATGACCTCGCCGGATTTCGACATCGCGGACTTCGCCGGCCCGGTGATGCGGTTCTCGGCCCATCCCGACGGCAACCTGTACACGATCATGCAAAACGTCGACTATAGTATCATCTTCTGGAACAAGGAGATTTTCGCGGAAAAGGGGATTGCCTACCCGCGATCCCTCAGCGAACTGGCCGACGCCGCCAAGGCATTGCACGACCCCAAACGCGGCATCTACGGCTGGGTGGGCCGTGGCCTCAAGAACGCCAATATGAGTGCCTGGTGCTGCTTCATGATGGGCTGGGGCCAAAATGGCATAGACCCCGACCTGACCGTGCACACGACCACCCCCAAGGCGGTGGCGGCAGCCGAACTCTATCAGACGCTGATGCGGAACTACTCACCGCCCGGCTCGGTCGGCTTCAACTGGTACGAATCGCAGAACACCTTCTCTCAGGGCCGCGCCGCCATGTGGTTCGATTCCACCGGTTTCGCGCAGCCCCTCGAAGACCCGGCCTCATCCAAGGTGGTGGGCAAGGTCGGCTACAGCGTCGTCCCGCCCGGCCCCGCGGCCCAAGTCAGCGGGTTGACCGCGGACGGACTGTCGATTCCCGCCGCGTGCCCGCGCAAAGGGGCCGCCTGGCTCTACATCCAGTGGGCATGCAGCAAGGACATGATGACGCGGCAACTTGTTTCGGGCGCCGGCGCGCCGCCCCGTGCCTCCGCGTTCGATCGCGCCAAGGCTGCCCCGAAGACCGTGCTTCCCGCGGAGTGGATCGAAGCCGTGCGCGTCTCCGCCACGATCGCCCGCCCGCAATATCCGCAAATTGTCGCGGTCACCGAGTATCGCGACATCTTCGGTATCGCGCTCAGCAACATGATCCTGGGCGCCGATCCGGCCACCGAACTCGCCAAGGCGACCAAGGAATTCCTGCCCATCATGGAACGGACGGAGAAAACCTGACGGCACTGGCGCCGGCCCCGGGCAACCGGAGCCGGCGCCGTGGTTGCGGCGTTGTTGTCAGCCTATGACCTGGAGCGCAGGCGAGGCCGAGCCGATCGGCGCCCATGACGGCGCGTTGTTGTGCATGGCGAACATGCTGAGCCCGCCGCTGCCCGGCGAGCGCAGCAGGATGTCGGCGGTGCCGTCGCCATTGTAGTCGCCGGTGCCGGCAACCTGCAGGCCAGGGTCGGCCCAGCCGATGGCGAACCATGTGGGCTTGCCGTTGGTCATGATGAAGTCGCTCAGG
>CAIMEK010000486.1 GCA_903839965.1 uncultured Acetobacteraceae bacterium
AAATCAAGGCGCAGGAACACCTCACCTGCGGCGACACCCCCGACGGCTTTGCGCTTGATCAGGGAGGCGCTGTCATAGCTGACGCAATCTATGCAGTTCTGCATCAGGATCGACGACGATGCGTCGATCGCGCGCGTGAACGAGACCGGCTGAAGATCGACCGGGTATTTGTGCGCCTTGCCGGCCCGCCAACTTTGGTAATCGCCGTGGGCGGCGATGGCGGCCGCAGTCTTCGGTTTCTTGTTCTTCTTGTTCGCGTCGTTGCTTTTGCTGCTGTCGTTGCCCTGCTCGTCGTCCGAGGTACCGGCCTGGAACGTGAAGCGATCGATCTCGATGATGGAGCCTTGCCGGAAGCCTTTCAGCAGCGGGTTGGAAGACTGTTCCGAGGAGATCAGTTGGGTCGTGGTTTCCGCTGGTATGGGGCTGCCGTTGAGCACAAACTTCATCAGCAGATCGGTGCTGTCACCTTGGGCCATCAGTTCCCCCGTAGGGCGCTAAGGATACCGTGCGAGCGGTCTTTCGCCGGGTTGGGCCAGACCGCGGCGGACTCGCTTCCAGGGCCGCTCGCGACCGTGCCGTCTGCCTTCTGCCGCCGATAGGTGACCTTGATGCCCTGGCAAATGAATTCGCATTTCTCCTTCACCACCTCGCCGTCATCCCAGTCAAGGCCGATTATCAGCACCTTTGTGAAGTCGAACCGAAGGTAACCGACCGACGGGCGGCTAACCCCGCCCTGCTGGCCCTGCGAAATACGCTTGACCAGCACGGCGCTGTCGAAACTGCGCGATGTGCAACAGCATTGAAAGAAGATCGGCGACGCCCTGTCGATGGTACGCTGGAAGCGGAACTTGTCGAATTCCAGAGGATACTGGATGGACTTGTATTCCTTCGCGGAGGCGCTGCGCCATCGCGCAAAGGCCCCGGTGGCAGGGGACTTCGACTGCGCCTGTTGGCGGGGCTGCTGCCCGAGCGCGTTGTTGCTCTCGCTGCTCTCCTTGAGGGACATCCCAAGGTCGAAACTGCTAATCTCGAAAAAATTGCTGTAGTAGTCGTAGCCGGAGTTCTTGGTGAACTCCTGCATCATCGTGTCTCCGGGCGCGACATCCAAGGCGCATTCCGCCCAGACCGGCTGACCATCCAGCACGAACTTCATTACTAAATCGGTTTTGTTTTGGTCCATCGGCGCTTTTCCTAGGCAGCACTCATTGTGACGGTAACCGCGAGACAAGGCGCAGCGCGACACTCAGCCCTTCGAGTTGATAGTGCGGCCGAAGGAAGACCTTCGCGTCGTATGCGCCGGGCGCGTCGTCGCGATCGGTCACTTCCACCCGCGCGTCGGCCAGCGGATGCGACGCCTTGAAGTCCTCGGTCGATGTGGCGGGCGAACCGTCGACATATCCAATCAGCCATTCGGACAGCCAGGATGCAAGCTGAGTGCGGGTCATGGTGGAGCCGACCTTGTCGCGCACCATACATTTCAGATAGTGCGCGAAGCGGCAGCACGCAAACAAGTAAGGAAACCGCGCAGAAAGGGCGGCATTGGAGGTGGCGTCAGGGTCTTGGTAGACCTGGGGCTGCTGCAGCGACTGAGCGCTGATGAATGCAGCGACATCGGTGTTCTTGCGGTGCATCAACGGAATGAGTCCGCAGGAGGCAAGCTCGGCGTCGCGGCGTTCGCTGAGACAGATTTCAGTGACGGTGCGGCGGTCGACATCGCCATCCGCAGTCGGGTGATGCAGGACCGGAAGCCCCTCGACGCCACCGCCGCGGTCGATGCCGCGAATGCGTGCGCACCAACCATAGGTGGCGAACGCGCGGGCAACATTCGCGGCGAATGCAAAGGCCGGATTGCCCCAGAGCAGGCGGTTGATGTCCGCGCCCTCGGTATCCTCCTCGAAGGCGAAGGCATCCAGCGGGTCGGTCGCCGCGCCATAGGGCAGGCGAGCCAGGTAACGCGGCATGCACAGGCCAATGTAGCGGGTGTCCTCCTGTTCGCGCATCGAGCGCCATGCCGTGTATTCCGGCGTGAGGAACACGCGCGTCAGGTCGCGCGGATTGGCGACCTCGGCCCAACTGTCCATCTGCAGCAACGAGGGCGAGGCCGCGGCGACAAAGGGTGCGTGCGCGGCCGCGGCAATCCTGGCGATATCGCCGAGCATGAGCACGTCATCGGGACGGTGGTCGAAGGCGTAGTCGCCGATCAGCAGTCCATAGGGTTCCCCGCCGAGTTGGCCG
>CAIMEK010000487.1 GCA_903839965.1 uncultured Acetobacteraceae bacterium
CGGCCGTCGTGGCACCGGCCGCGGGCGCGGCCGCCGCGACTACCGGAGCCGGCGGGCGGACAATGCGCGGCAACTGATGCGCGATGCCCTGGTGGCAGTCGATGCAGGATTTGTCCGAGGGCCGGTGGGTGTGCATCTGCTCCACCGCGTCCGGGCGCTGCAGCTTGGCGTCCATCGCCTCGAAGGAATGGCAGGTCTTGCATTCCCGCGAGCCGTTCCCCCCCATTTCGGCCCACACGCGCTTGGCCAGGGCGAGGCGCCTCGCCTCGTATTTTTCCGCCGTGTCGATGACGCCGGTGAGGTGGCCGAGGATGTCGCCGGTGGCGCCGATCATGTGCGCCACCCGGGCGAAGAACGGTTTCGGCACGTGGCAGTCGGCGCACTCCGCCCGCACGCCGGTGCGGTTGCTGAAGTGCACGGTATGACTGAATTCCTCGGCCGCGGTCTGCATCTCGTGGCAGGAGACGCAGAAGACGCTGCTGTCCATCAGGGCGGAAGTATTGGCGTAACTGGCCCAGACCACCAGTCCGCCGAGCAACCCGGCGAACAAGGCTATGACGACGGCAATGTAACGATGCAGCAACGGCAGCACACCAATCCCCCCGAGCGTGCGTGCCGGAACAGAAGCTCGGCCAACCACATCGCCGATGTCGATAATGCACTGGTTATGCCATCCCGTGCGGCAGGTCAACGCAATCGCGGTTCCCGCCGGGGACGCCGGTGGCGCAGGTCTGTCCGTGAATTCAGCGTCCTGTCACTGTTACGGACTGGTCGGTGCCGAGCCACGCGCCGGCGGCCGCGTCGCGCCAGGTGAAGCTCACCCGGCTGCCCGCCGGCAATGCAGCGGTCGGCAGTTCCGCCACGTGCAGGCCGAGCCCGGTGTCGGATGTGGGCGTTTCGGCATGGCTGGCCCAGCCGTCCGCCGTCCAGCGCACCACGCAGGGGTGGTCGAGATCGATCCGCAGCACTCGCCCCACCGGCAGCGGCGAGCCCAGCTCCGCCCGCCACACCGCGCAGCGCGGCGTTACCTTGGCCCCCTGGTAGCGCCGAACCGGCTGCGGCGGGGTGTCGAACACCGCGCCGTCGCGCAACGAGCGGCACAGCTTGACGTGCTCGGCATGCGCCCACACCAGCGGCATGGCGGAGCCGGTGGGCCGGCCGCGCACCAGTTCCAGCGCCGGGATATCGGCGGCGTCCCACACCTGCTCGGGGATCAGCCCGCCCTGGCTGGTCAGCGCCTCCAGCGTCGCCAGCAGGCGGCGCGCCTCGGCGGCATCGCCGGCGGCCAGCGCGTAATGGGCGCGCTCGCCGGTCAGCAGCGGCCACAGCCGGCCGATGCCGGTGCCGTCGAACGGCCGTCCGTCGTCGTGCTCGCCATAGCCGTCGCCGTTGTAGCGGTACCAGCACGGACCCTGCGGCAGTTCGGCCCGCAGCACGTGGTCGATCGTGCGCACGGTGGCGAGGATGCGCGGGTCGTCGGCGGCGCGCAGGCCCAGCCGCACCAGCGCCAGCGCATCGGGGCTGACCAGTTCGGCGGCGGGCACCTGGCTTTGCCCCTCCGGCCGGTTGCGCAGGTTGACGATGCCCTGCACGCCCTCGGCCGGGGCGATGCGCACATAGGTTCCGGCCGCCCCCGCCGCCCGGGCGAGGCGGCTGTCGGCGGCGAAGGTCCACTCCTCCACCCGCTCGTTCCACGCATCCGCGGTGTCGCGCAGCACTTGGGCCGCCGCCGGGCGGTCCTCCAGGTCGGCCGCCACCAGCAACGCGGCGATTTCCACCGCCAGCGTGAACGGCGAGTACCCGGCATCCTCCTCCCAGCGGTCCTGCGCGGTGCTGGGGCCGCGGCGCAGCACGAAGGCGGCGGCGCGGCGCAGCATGTCGCGATACGGCGCCACCCCCTGCGGCAGCGCGCCCTCGCGCAGCGCCAGGTCGACCAGCAAAATGGGGAAGGCGCACTCGTCCAGTTGCAACCCGGGCCAGTACGCCAGCCCGTCCAGCCAGGTGTTCTGCGGCCAGCTTCCGTCCGGTTCCTGGATGGCGCGCAGGTAGTCCAGCACCCGCCGTGCATCGGCATGCGCCCCGCAGGCCAGCAGCCCGCCGGCCGTTTCCACCAGGTCGCGCGGCCACACCAGGTGGTAGCCGCCCAGGTCGTCGTCGCCCTTGCTGGCGCCCCAGGGGATGGAGAGGCTGGCGATGATGCCGCCCGGAAACGCCGGCGAGTCGTGCGCGCGCAGCACGGTGGCGCTGATGCGGTAGGGATTGTGGCCGCCCACCGTGTGGTCCAGCGGCAGCAGCGAGCGGTGCCAGTTGGCCCAGGCCTTGGCGGTGGCCACCAGCGCCGGCTCGAACCCGTCGAACAGGCTGGCGCGCACCCTGAGCGCGGCCTCGGCCCAGGTGCGGCCGAAGCCGAGCGCGAGGGTGATCGGGCCGTCGGCGGCGTCGAGGTCGAATTCGCCGGTCAGCGCCACGTTGCCGTCATCGGCGCGCGCATGCTCGGCGGTCAGGGCATAGTTGCGGCTGAGGTCCTGCCAGCCGTCGCTGACGCCCACGAAGCCGGCCGAGCAGGCCCGCCAGGGCACCGAGGCGGCCAGCGCCAGGGCGGTGCCGCGGCCCTCGGCGAACAGCATGCGCTGGCCTTTGTACTCGCCCACCCAGGCCGAGTTGTGCGCCCCGCCGTTCACCAGATGCGGGGCGAGCAGGGCGAACAGCCGCAGCTTTTCGCCGCCCGCCGCCTGCAGGCGGATGGATTGCAGCACCACCTCGCGGGCCGGATCGCTGACGATGCGTTTTTCGATGACGTAGCGGCCATGCACGCAGGCGTTGCGCAACAGGAAGGCGGGCACCCCGTCCGCGACCCGCCACACCTGGTGGTGCGTGTCGCGCTTTTCCTCGGAAAAAAATCCCTTCCCGTCGGTCAGCAGCAGGCCGAGGTCGCGGGTACAGGCCTGGTCCACCCGCGGGTAGTAGACCTCGTTGAGGATGCCGTGGCTGATGGTGAACCAGATGCGGCTGAGCGGCGACAGCGCGGTGCCGACCCCGGCCTTGTCGCTGGAGGTCCATCGCGGTGCAATCCCCGGCCAACCCGGCGCCTGCGGCATCGGCGTCATCCCCCTTTTCGGCGCCGGAAAGCGGCACCCGAAGCGGGATTTTCAGGGTTGCATGCCGGCGCGGAAGACCCTACGACACCGCCTCCCGAACGGAAACAGGGCGATTAGCTCAGCGGGAGAGCGCCCCCCTGACACGGGGGAGGTCAGTGGTTCAATCCCACTATCGCCCACCATCCCAAGCTGGCGGATTTCCTTAGTCCCGGCGCCATTGAACGGATGAGGAACGGTCCGCCAATCACCACCAGACGCCGCCATTGTGCACCGGAATCCGTGCAAAATCCGTGCACTGTGTTCATGATGCGTTCGCGCTATATACTGGCAAAGCACGGCTATATTCCAGCCGACGCACCGACGGTGCGCAGCACCATTGCCACCGACGCCGAGCTGCGGAGCGCCAGGCGGTCGCAGGGCGCCGCCAGCACCGACGCCGGCGCCGGCGCCGAGCTGCCCACCATCAGGGCCGCGCCGATCGCCACCGCCACCAGGTCGACGTGGGCGAACTGCGGAACGCCAGGCAGGCGCAGGGCGCCACCGGCACCGGCACCGGCGACAAGATGCCCACCACC
>CAIMEK010000488.1 GCA_903839965.1 uncultured Acetobacteraceae bacterium
CCGAGCAGCACGCAGAAGCTGCCGGCCGCGACCTCCAGCGAGACGGCATTGAGCGCCGCCACCGAGCCGAATCGGCGGCTGACGCCGCGCAGGCGCACAACCACGCCCGATGTGCCGTCAGCCGCTATGGTTGCCTGGTTCGCCATTGTCCTCCCCGGACCAACAGCTTGGCACGAAATGCCTGCATGGGCGATTTTCACGATCGTGGGCGATTTTAGCCAGCCCCAATTACCGTGGCTCGTTACGTACTGATGACACCGACCGGACGGCAACGCAAGGGCGGTCGCAGGCCGGCAACGAGGGTTGCGCAAGGGCAGGGAAAATTGACCCCCCTGCCCGGCAATGCTAATGGTTTCGCCTACGTTAGGGGCGGAGACGGCCAATGAAGATTGGGATGATCACTGACAGCGTCGGTGGACTTGACTTCGAGGCGATGCTTGATGTCGCCAGCCGGGTCGGCCTGGATACGCTGGAGTTCGCCTGTGGCAACTGGTCGCCGGCGCCGCATATCAATCGCACCGCGCTGCTCGAGGACGCCGGCAAACGCCGCGAGTTCCTCAGCCGCATCGCCGAACACGGACTCGCCATCAGCGCGCTGAACTGCTCCGGCAATCCGCTGCATCCGGGCGAGGAAGGGCGCCAGCACGACCAGGTGACGCACGAGACCATCCGGTTGGCCGGGCTGCTCGGCGTGGACCGGGTGGTGATGATGTCGGGGCTGCCGGCCGCGCCCGGCGATAGCTGCCCGAACTGGATCACCGTGCAGTGGCCGGCCGAAACACGGGCGGTGCTGAAGTACCAGTGGGACGAGGTGGCGGTGCCGTACTGGCGCGACCTGGTGCGCTTCGCGGCCGATAATGGCGTCAAGCGGCTGTGCCTGGAATTGCACGGCCACCAGCTCGTCTACAACGTGCGCACCCTGCTGCGCCTGCGCGAGCAGGTGGGCGAAACGGTCGGCGCCAATTTCGACCCGAGCCACCTGATGTGGATGGGCGCCGACCCGCTCCCCGCCATCCGCGCGCTGGGCGCGGCGATCTACTACGTGCACGCCAAGGATACCCACGTCGATCCAGAGATCGCCGGCGTCAACAGCCCGCTGGAGACCCTCATCGCCGACAACTGGCGCGAGCGGTCGTGGAACTACGTCACGCTGGGCTACGGCCACGGCGAGGCCTGGTGGGCGAAGTTCGTCGCCGCGCTGGCGGGGGCGGGCTATGATGACGTGCTGTCGATCGAGCACGAGGACGTCATGATGTCGCCCGTCGAAGGGCTCGAGAAGTCGGTGGCGCTGCTGGAGCGCGTCGTCGTCAACCGTCCGCGGCGCTGAACGGGCGCAACCGCGGCCGGCCGGGGCGCCACCCGGCAGCGACGCGAGGGAGGAAGGCAAGCGATGACAACCATCCGGTTGACCGCGGCGCAGGCGCTGGTGCGTGCCCTCACGGCGCAGCGGACCGAAATCGACGGCCGCACCGTGCCGTTGTTCGGCGGCGTTTGGGCGATCTTCGGCCATGGCAACGTGGCCGGGCTCGGCGAGGCGCTCTACGCGGTGCGCGAGGAACTGCCGACCTGGCGCGGCCAGAACGAACAGGGCATGGCGCTGGCGGCGGTGGCCTACGCCAAGGCGAGCCGGCGGCGGCGCATGATGGCCTGCACCACTTCGATCGGGCCGGGCGCACTCAACATGGTGACCGCGGCCGCGGTGGCGCATGTCGATCGCCTGCCCGTGTTGCTGCTGCCCGGCGACGTGTTCGCCAACCGCCGGCCTGACCCCGTGCTGCAGCAGATCGAGGCGTTCGGCGACGGCACGCTCTCGGCCAACGACTGCTTCCGCCCGGTGTCGCGCTACTTCGACCGGATCACCCGGCCCGAACAGGTGGTGCCGGCCTTCGAGCGGGCAATGCAGGTGCTCACCGACCCGGCCGACTGCGGCCCGGTGACGCTGGCGTTCTGCCAGGACGTGCAGACCCAGGCGGCCGACTATCCGGCGCAGTTCTTCGCGCCGAAGCTGTGGCGGGCGCGCCGGCTGCGGCCGGACGAGCGCGAGTTGGCCGACGCCGCGGCC
>CAIMEK010000489.1 GCA_903839965.1 uncultured Acetobacteraceae bacterium
AGCGCGCTGACCGCCGCTGCCGGACTGGTGAAAAAGCGGAAAACAACGGTCTTCGTCTTCGGCCGGCCGCCGAACCATTGCGGAAACGCCTCGAGCGTCAGGCTCTCGCCCTGGCGCCAGTCGACCAGGCGGTACGGGCCAGCGCCGGTCGATTCACGGCTCAATGCTTCGGCGCTGTTGCGGCTCATGTCGAGCACGGGCTGGTGGACCAGCATGTCGGTGATAAGCGAGGTGGCCGTTGGCTGCTTCAGCTTGAGCACCACCTGCTGGCTGCCCGCCGCCTTGACCGAGTCGATAAGGGTGCTGGCGGCGGCGAAGAGGTTGAAGCCGCGTTTCGGGTCGGCGGCGCGCTCGATAGCGTAGACGACGTCGTCGACCGTCATGGTCTTACCTGTGTGGAACACCACGTCGGGGCGGATGGTCAGCGTAACGCTGGCGTTGCCCGGCGCGATGTCGAAGCCGGCCAGCGCCGAGGGAACCGGTTTCAGGTTCTCGTCGTAGTCGATCAGCCAGGCGTTCAGCGTCTTCAGGAGTATCAGGGAATTGAGCGTCAGGGCATACGGATCGAAATTGACGATGTCGACCGCGGTGCCGACGGTAATGGTATCGGGGCGCGCGGGCTGGGCGAACGAAACGGCCGTAGCGAATGGCAGGACGCCGACGGCGGCGCCGGCCTTGAGCAGGGCGCGCCGTGTGGCCGGGATGGCGGATCTGGTGTGCATGTCGGTACCCTTTGTTCAGGTCATCTTGATGCGCGGATCGAGCGCAGCGTAGACGAGGTCGACGGCCATGTTGATCAGGGCGAAGCAGAACACGACGAACATGAGGATGCCCTGGACGACCGGATAGTCCCTGGTCGTGACCGCCAGGAAAACGAGGCGGCCGATGCCCGGATAGTTGAAGATCGATTCCGTCACGACGGCACCGCCGATGAAGCCACCAATCTGGAGGCCGACGATGGTCACGATGGGCAGCGCGGCGTTGCGCAGCGCGTGGTCGATGAGGATGCGGCCATCGGAGACGCCCTTGGCGCGGATGGCGCGGGCGTAGGGTTTGACGAGTTCCTCTGCGACTGCGCTGCGCACGAAACGGAGCAGTACCGCGGCCATGAAAAGACCGAGTGTGACAGCCGGCAGCAGCGTGTTGCGCAGCGCCTCAAGCGGGGCGACGAAAACCGAGACATAGCTGGAACTCGTCGGCAGGACGCGGAAGTAAAGGCCGAACAGCCAAACGAGGATGATGCCGAGCCAGAAGCTCGGAAAGGCTAGGAGCGCGACCTGATAGACGGCGGCAACGCGGGCGAGCGTCGAGCGCGGGCGCCAGCCGGCATAGGTTCCGACTGGAAGGGCGATGACGAGGCCGATGAGGATCGCGAAGGCGACAAGCTGGAAGGTCGCCGGAACCCGTTGGCCGAGCAACTCCGTGACCGGCTTGCGCGAGGCGAGCGACGCGCCGAGGTCGCCAGTCAGGGTGTTGCCGAGCCACGACATGTACTGAAGCGGCAGCGGGCGGTCGAGCCCGAGCCGGTTGCGGACCGCGGCGAGTTGCTCGGCGGTCGCGTCGGGGCCGGCGATCGCCAGTTCCGGACTGCCGGGGATGGCGTAGATCATCACCCAGACCGCGACGGAACCAAGGAACAGGACGATGGCGAGCTGCGCCAGGCGGCGAAGAAGATAGGTGCCCACTACGCCACCACCGCGCTACGGCTGCCCGTCGTGCCCAAGGCGCTCTGCAACCCGGCGCCGAACGTATCGAAGGTGGCGACGAGGATGGCGATCGCGAAGCCGACGATGACCGGATAGAGCGGCGACAGGAACAGGTTCTCGTTTCCCGCCGCTAGCATCGAACCGAGCGACGGTTCCGGCGGCGCGATCCCTAGCCCAAGGAAATTCAGGCCCGATTCGGTCAGGATCGCCGTCGAGGCGGTGACCACGAGTTGCACGACCGCCGGACCGAGCACGTTGGGCAGAATGGTGCGCAACACAAGGTCGCCTGTCGGGGCGCCGGCCACTCGCTGGGCGGCAACGAATTCGCGTTCCTTGACCGTCAGCACGCTGGCCCGCGTCAGGCGGGCGAAAGTGGGAACGGCGACGATCGCGATCGCCACAACGAGCGGGACGAGGCCGCCACCCATGATGGCGACGAGGACGATGGCAAGCAGGATCGCCGGCACGGACAGAACGACGTCCATGACACGCATCAGGATGGCGTCGAGCCAGCCGCCGAAGAAGCCGCCCACCAAGCCGATGGCGACGCCGACGGCGGCGGCGAGCAGCGCGGTGGCGAAGGCGGTGAGTAGCGACAACCGCGAGCCGAGGATAATCCGCGACAGGATGTCGCGCCCGAGTTCATCGTTGCCGAGCGGATGGCGCCACGAGATCGGCGCGAAGGGCTGGCTGACCTGGGCAAGCGGGTCAAAGGGCGCGATCCACGGCGCGAGAATGGCGATCGCGATGAGCAGCGCGAGCATCAACGTCCCGACCTGCCCGGCCCGGGTGGAGAGCAACCGCCGCCAGAGGGCCATGCCCGCCCTCGATCCCGACGAAATCGCCTGTGGCCCGGTCATCCGCGTGGTTTCCTGGAAACCAACCGACTAAACTAGCGAACCATGCGGACCGACCATCGTCAAGTCGGCGCCCGACCGGAACTCCCCGCCCGATCCACTGCAAGACTTTGTTTTCTATTTTGATTTCGTCCGAGATGGGCTCCGGATGGGTTACAATTGGCAGAATTTCGATCGGACGCGCGCCAACGCCAGCCCGATGCAGGTCAAATCGACACGGTCGAATAATGGGATCATCGATCGCGTGCCTCGATTTGAACCTGCACAAGGTTGCCAAATCAGCGGGTTATCACGCTCTGCCAGTGCCCAGTTTCATCGCACATGGCACCCCGTGGGGGAATCGAACCCCCGTTACAGCCGTGAAAGGGCGAGGAACTGTGGTCGGACAGGCGGCAGCGTGGCTATGCTACCATCAGCAAGCCACTGGAGGCAGAGTCAACTCTCGGTGGTTTCCTGCCCCCGCAACCAACGATCCCATCACTCCCATAGAACGGCCGCTCCCCATCCGGAGGACGGCCGTTCGCGTATCCGCGCCGGCGTCCGGCTCTGCCAGGTGCAGGAGGGCCGCAAGGTCGCCGTGCAGTTCCAGGGTCACTTCGCCGCGGCGTTCGCCGGGGTAGACCAGGATGGCGTCGATCAACGTGCGGAGCGCCTCATTGGCCGCGGCCGCAGCCGACGGGTCGCGCAACGCCTCCTCCAGTGCCTCGACCTTGCGGCGATACAATTCCGGCAGGTTCGGGTGCAGATCGGGCAGCGGTTCGGGCGTCCCGGCGGCGGCGATCCGGGAATGCAGCTCGGCCTGGTGCTGTTCGAGGCCGCGGAGTTCCTGCACCATCGCCGCGCTGCCGAGACCGTCCTTCATCAGCTCCAACAGATTGCGGATCTGCCGGGCGGTTCGGGTGAGTTCGTGTTCGAGCTTCGCCTCGCGCTGGCCGCGCTCGCGGTTGGCGGCATTCACCTCGGCGACATACTCGGCGACGAAGGCCTCCACCAGTTCCGGGGCGAAGAGCCGGTGCTTCAACCCGGCCAGAACCCGATCGAGCAGGCGTTCACGCACCACCGTGCGGGCATTCGAGCAGGTGCCGCGTTCGCGCCGGTTGGTGCAGCCGAGCCTGCCGTCGCTGGATACGACGCCCATCGGGCCGCTGCACACGCCACAGCGCACCAAGCCGGACAGCAGCCACCGGGGGCGCCGCACCGCACCGTGGCGGCCCCCCAACGGCGGGCGGGCGGCGCCGGCATCATCCTGCGCCCCTGCACCGCATACGGCACGGCGGCCCGCCACAAGACGGGCCTGGACGACGTCCCACAGCGGCGTCTCGATGATGCGCAGCGTCGGCACGGGGGTGATGACCCAGGCCTCCCTGGGGTTCGGTCGGGACACGCGCCTGCCGGTGTTCGGGTCCTTGATGAAGCGCTGGCGGTTCCACGCCCGCTCGCCGACATAGAGCCGGTTGCGCAGCAGCCCGATCTCACGAACGGCATTCCCGAGGATCAGGGAGGCCGTCCACCGGCCGCCGCGTGGTCCCGGCATGTCAAATCGCTTCCAAAGCCGACCCCCTTTTCGCGCCCAATCGTGGGTCTGATTCAATCTTGGTGCAATTCGGGGTGAGGATGGGCGGCATTCTGGTGAAGGATGTCCCTGATGGGTCGCGATCTGTCGCTTGCACCTTGCGGGCTCGTCGTCGAGCGGGTCGAGACCGAAGCAGAGGGACTGCTCATCCTAGC